>CACZAW010000082.1:743-9516 GCA_902779225.1 uncultured Ruminococcus sp.
CCGCGCCGAGCTTCAAGCCGTGCGCTTTTAAGATCTCGTTTGCCTCTTTGATCTCCGCAAGGTTATGATTGGAAACACCGAGGATCGGAACATCATCCCTGCCCTCAAAGTATTTTGCCATCTCCTGTGTCCACTTCGGCGCATCCCAGACATTATGGATCCAGTAAATGTCAAACCGGCTGAGCTTCATCAAATCAAGCTGCATCTCGATCATATCCTTGAACGCCGTCGCGCTTGCGGGATTTGCGCACTGCGGCGTAAATTTGTCGGATACAATGCAGGAGCCGTCCTCACAGTCTGCCACAAAATCGGCAAGCACCTTTTCGCTGGTACCCATTCCGTACGCGTAAGCGGTATCCCATAAGTTCAGTCCTTTTTTTATCGCTGCGTCAAAAATCGGACGAAGCTCTTTTGCGGTCAAGTTGTTTCCGAATGTTCCGTCGTTGCCCCATGCCCATGCGCCGAGAGCGATTTTAGGTAATACTTTCATTATCAAATTACTCCTTTTTCATGCTTTAGTCAATATGTCGTTTACCTCTTGATCGGTAACCAGTTTTTATTCTGACACCGTGTCAACATCTATATCATACACCAATTCTGACACCGTGTCAATATGCGTTTTATAAAATTTTTCATTCGCTCAGTAACATTTCGAGAAACAACAAAATCAGAGTATTTTCGAAATACTGCTTTTCATGTTTTGGTGTTTATGGACATTGGTTACATCGGAAAGGGCGGCTCATAACGAACCGCCCTTTCCTAATTATGAAATGGTATAGCAAATCAACCTTTGTTAAACTTTTCCTTCGGCTGTTTGCATCTTGGACAACGCCGGTCATCGGGCAAGTCCTCAAAAGCAATACCGTCATGCGCGGCGGGATCATAGACATAGCCGCAGACGGAGCAAACGTAGATTCCGGTCGCTTCCTGTTCAGTGAAATCGACCTCGGCGAAGATCATGTCTGCGGGATTTTCCAAATCCATCACAACGACCTCACCAGGTGATCTCTACGACGTAACTGCCCGCTCTTATCCCGTAGTTAGCCGAACCGGACATCACATAAACATGACCCTGCGAATCACAAATGATGCGTCCGACATAGTTGTCATCGACCGCGTTGCTTACTGCAAGATCAATCGCGTTAGTCGAGAATGAGCCTATCGTTGAACCCTCTCTGTATGTATATTGCATAGAGCTGAGTGAATTAGTCGAGCGGTACGGTTCCCTGTTGGCAGTATTATAGCCGGTGACCTGTAAGACAGCGTACGGAACTTCCGGGCTGGGTGTAAAATATACAGCCACCTTAAAGCTTGCATCCGAATAATGCGAAGCGACTGCATCGGATGTAACAAGCAGAGCTTTTGTGCCTGTACCAACTATATCTGTGTCGATGACGCCGGTGTATTTGCGGTAATTCGGCGTCGATTCCGCCTGATACGCTATGCTGATATCTCCTTCGCAGTATTTGCCTGCTGTCAGCAGCGTTTTCGATCCGCTTGCACTGAGGCTCGCGATCGTGTTGCCTCCGTAACCGATCGTGACTCCCATTACTGAATACCTCCTTCATAAACAGGCAGATCGCTGAGTGTCAGAAATCCATTTGTTCCGAACTCATCAAAAACCGCACTGTAGGTGCTGATCTCGGCGGCTGAGCTGTAACTGTTCTCGATATAGGTCAGTATCTCATCCAGACCTGCCGCAGTTGCCCATGGCTCAGAGTTTGGTCCGTGCATCATGATCGGATAAATGCCCGGTGTTGTAACGGTGCTGTCGATGTACGTCTTAACGTCCGCAACCGTGCTGTTGTCTGAAAACTGCTTTCTTACGATCTTGTACTGAGGCTTCGTGCCAACATTATCTGCATAATCGAAAAAGCGCTCGCAAATCTCCTCTCCTATCGCCGAATTGCGGCTGCTGCTGTCGGCGATCATCAGTCCTCGGGCTGTGTAGCCGTAGGATTCGATAACGCGCTTTGCGTCACGTATGACCTTGTTGTACCATGTCTCATAAGTATCTGTGCTCAGCAGATTGCCGGCATAATGCACCAGTACCTCTCCCCCGTCGGCAACGATCAGGTCGAGAGTGTCCTTGATCGTTCTGTCATACTGGGTTTCGGTGTCATTATGAAGCTCGATATGGTCGGCGATGACCGCTGCCCCCAGCGGTGCTCCGTGTGCGTGAAAGACATCATATGCTACGTGGAGCCACTTTTTAGCGTCATCATTGATAAAGCAATAATACGCCTTGTCAAACGGCTTCCAACGAAACGTAAAGAGATCCTCCAGATTCTTTATGCGTCGCAGGGATTCGAGCTGCTCGTCCTCTCTCTGCGTTTCCAGCGAGACTATATGCTCGTTATTTTCCTCACAGAAATCCGCTGCGGGCAAAATACGGTAAACCTTCCATTGATCCAGCGGGATCCGTGTCGATTTGTTATTGATCCACAAAGTGTCTACGCCGGACGGCACGGTGATCTCCGTATGGATGTGTGTCGCATCGTCAGTAAAGACAGACGATACATAAGTGCCGTTCAGTGAGAAGAACGCACCGGGATAGCTCGCATTAGAGGAATAGCAGCTGATGATGTACTTTTCTCCCGGTGATACCGGTAGGCTTGCGTGATAGGATCCCAAAGTATCGGTACCGTACAGCGAAAAATCGGATGCTTTCAGCAAGCCGACATGCATATCAAAGCGAAGGGGTAAATCGCCGCTCTTCAAATTATCGCTCAGATCTTCGCAGTCCTCTTCAAGTTGGACGATCCTGCTGTTATTCTCTTCACAGTATTCCGAAACCGGAAGCAGGCGATACACCTTCCAGTCGTCCAACGGCAGTCGGGTAGTTTTGTTATTCAGCCAAAGCGTGTCCACACCGGAGGGTACGGTGATCCGCGCGTCAAGGTGGACGTCATCGTCCTCATAAACCGACGATACAAATGCGCCGTTTGATGTGTAGAATGCGCCGGAATAGCTTGCGTTTGCGGAATAACAATTGATCACATACATCTCCCCCGGAGCAACGGGGATGCGTGTATGATAGTCGATAGTTGAATCCTCGCCGTAAAGAGAAAAATCGGAGGTTTTAATCAATCCTGCAAGTTGTTCGAAATCCACCGGCAAACGACCCGAAGGCTCTATGACCCCGATGCTTTCTATTGTCGCTCTCAGATTGTCGGAATTTGCTGACTGCGGTATTGCTGCGCCTCTGGATTCCAAAGCCTGATACGCCGCGCTGATATTACTATTGATTCTGCTAACTTGATCGGCAATGCTCATCTTATCATTCCTTTCTATATTTAGGCCTCTCATCCATGCCGAATCAGATCGAATTGTTGCATGAAAATATGCAACCGGCAGGTAATCATACTTCGCGCATAACGCAGAACGGCATTGCCTGATCTTACATAAACAGCCAATCATCATAGTCCTTTTCTGTTAAAAAACAATTCAAAAAACCCAAACAGCAATGTGAACCGGAGAGAACTCTCCCGATCTCACATCGCTGCTGATTCAAATATTACTTGTGTTGATCAATCTCTTTTGAACAGATCTCCGGTGTATACCTTTTCCTCCACATCGCTGTGACGACAGAAATGCTTAAAAGCCGAGATATCGCCACATCTTTTTTGTTTGCGGAAGCTGAGCGGACGCTTTTTTCGTCAATTCCAGTTCCTGCTTTGCAAAGCCGATGTTGCCCCTGAACACGATCCTCATCCATCGTCTGACTTCATAAACCGGCTGCAGTGCCCGTCTGCCCTTTAATTCCGGGTACTGACAGCAAAGGTACGGATACGGCATCCAGATTTTTTGAAGCATATATCCGGCTTTACCGTGCAGCTTGATGCTTTTGACGCCGGCTGCATTCTCTTTCGTGCCGAAGACGCCTCCCTCCAGAATAAACCGCTCCAGAATCAGCGTGTTTTCATCCGCCGAGCCGTCGCCGAACCAATACTCAGATAGCGTGTTGACCGCATAGGCAAAGCGATCCAAGCCGCCCTCTTTCAACAGCTCGCTGCGGGCCGGATTCTCCGGCAGCTTATGGTTCAGGAGCCATAGGTCGATGAATGGTCTGATACCGCAGCCGCCGTTTTCAATATGCTTCGCCATATGTGCGAGGTGGTAATAATAGAACATTTCATCCGTCAAGCGATACCGGATCCCATCGTCGGTTTCTGTATAGCTCCATATATCATTGAGTAACTGTTCCGCTTTTCCGATCCTGCCCGCCTCAATTAAGCTGTGATGCAGCTCAAGCACAATCCCCTCCGCCATCGAAAACGAAACGTCATGAGGCGTCATGTTGCGATACCGGAACCCCTCCGCAGCGGAAAGGATCCGTGTCGTTTCTTCGAAGCGATCTTCAGGGATCAAAACATCGATATCAGCGCTGGTGCGCATCCATGTTTCGGGATAATAGTTACGGAGCACAGAGCCCTTCAGAAAAATAAAGGGAACCCGTGCGGCAGTCAGCAACTCGCTGCATTTTTTCAGGCAGGCGGTAAGCCTGACATTATGCGAAACCGCAACGTACTTATAGCGTTTGAACGTTGCAGTCAGCGTGCTGTTATCAGTCGAAAAAAAGCGCAGTGCGGCGTCGGAAACCAAATGCGCCGTTTCATGCTTCTTAGCGAACCGAAGCACGGATATCCATTCCTCCTCGGAGAGAGAACCAAACAGTGCGGGATCGGGACTGTCGCCGCAGATTTCGCATCGTATCAATTGAAAAAGCAACTCTCTTACCTGCTGCATCAAGCACTCCCCCTCCCTGTTTTCGTCGAAGATATCGCGTTTCAGTGCGATCAGGCTATGATCCGGGCAACAGCTCCGGATACCTTTCTCTTACATATTCGCGGATCAATGCGAATAACACAGAGCCATTAATTGTCCGCGAGGGCAAAATCCGGATCCTTGATCAGATTGTTAAGGATCACGCTGTAATCCTCCTGCATCAGATTCAGCTCTGCAAAGTCTTTTTCGCTCATTTTTCCTTTTTTGAGTTCATAGATCACAAGATATAAGGAGGTACCCTTATACTCACCAAGAGGAAGGCTGTTCTTCCTCTTTTCAAAAGCAATATCAAAGAGTTTTGTATCTCCGCAGCTGAACTCAGCGGCTTCCTTGGTGACTTTGACGTCGACCTTATCCTTCCAGCGTGCAGGGTATTTCAGCGTTACAACGTCGGTTTTGATATCGTACACGGCGTCGTCTTCGCGTTCGACAACTCTGTTCAAAACGAATTCGTAATCCTTCTTGAGCTGATTCGTGATCATATCCGCCTGCTCCTGATACAAAACGCAACTTTCATAGTTTTTGTCCTTTTTGTTCAGCTCGGCATAATCCATGTAAACGACGGTGTTTTCCTCATCGCCGATGATCGTGCCCAGCAGAATATCCCCCTCACCGTTGAAAATCACGGAAAAAAGCTCCGTACCACTGTCGGCGGTAAAGAAAGAAACGGTATAGGGGTCCTTTGACGAAACCTTGTTATCAACCTTTCCCTCGAACGAAGCGGGTATCTTCAGGTCGGCATACGGAGTGGAAACCGTGAGCGTTTTTTCGGCATCCGTCGCAGGCTCGGTCGATACAGCCGAATGATCCGTTGCAGCGGTATCTGATGCGCCGCTCTCATTCTTGCTGCCACACGCCGCCAGAGATACCAGCAGCATCGCTATCAAGATGAATGTTGATAATTTTTTCATATTCATTCTCCTTACATTCCATCACTCATTCGAGGTGGGTTGTTTCTTTCTTTTGAATCTACGGATTTGCTGCAATATCAGCTCTTTTTCTTCCTTGTTCATGACTATCTTCCAGCAGATCAGACAGTACAGCGCCGTAAAGACCACAACGCCGATGATAAACATCAGAAGTGAAGAAAAATCGACCCAGATCGACACGATCAGCGTCACCGCGGAAAGCAGGATCGATGGCACGAACACCGGTATGATCTGTTTCCAGAAACGCGGGACCTCCATCTTCATTTTTTTTCGGTAGAACCAGTTCATCAGGAAACCGTTGCCGATAAGATAACACAGCGCAGTCGGTATCGCTGCACCGATGACTCCGAATACCCGTACGAGAAAAACGGTTGCGACAGCGTTGGCAAGAGCGATAAAGGTATAGGTCTTTGCACGGAAGCTATGCATATTCTTTGCCTGCATGATACTGATAAACACGCTCTGCACCAGCTGGATACAGTTCGGGATCATGATAATGACCGCGACCCAGTATGCCTCGTCATAACCTGACCCGACATATATTTGCAGAAACTGTCTGCCGAACGCGACGAAGCCGAAGCAAAACAAGGCGACAAAATACGCCTGAACTCTGCCGACCTGTATCGTAAAATCCGTCAGCTCTTTTTCGTTTTTTCCGGACAGCACCATCTTATTGGCTCGCGGCATAAAGAGGTTCGGGATCACGTGAGATAAGCTGATGAGTATCGTCGAGAACTGATGCCCGACGCTGTAAATCGTTACACCGATAGCCGCCAGCGCCGGCGTTGCGCCGATAATCACCGTATCGGTCGTTCCGAAAAGCTGGGTGGTAAGGTTCGCGACAAAGATCCAGAATGAAAAGACAAGGATCTCCTTAATCATATGAACCGGCATATTTTTATAGCGGGGTTTTAAGTTGAGCGAACGCTTAACATAAATGAGGTAGGCAATCCGTACGATCACTGTGAGCGCCAGGGTCGAGATCGCCATTCCGATAGACCTGAAGCCGAACAGCAGCATAATCACGTTGCATACCGGCACCATCGTGGTCGTCAGCACAGTCATCAGCTGTACAAAAATAAAACGTTCGTGAGTGGATACGACCGTTGTATACGGGGTCGAGGATATGGTAACCGCTGTATTCAGCACCATAATGCCTAAGAGTATCCTCATCGTAACGAGCTCGTCGGCAGACAACGATTCGGCGTATAACACATCGATATTCAGGGTGATGATCAGACCGACAACGATTGCCAGAACGGAAATAACGCTAAAAATCACATTGAACAGACCGAAGATCCTCTCCTCAGCCTCCTGACCGCCCTCTAAATTCGCTTTTAATACATATCGCGTGATAGAACCGCCTATACCGAATATCAGCAGCGACAAATATGTCGTGATGCTGGTAGCAAGTTTATACAAGCCGTATTCGGATTGGCCTAACAGCGACAGCATGATCGGCAGATAAAAAACCGATATCAGATTGCCCAAGCCAATATTCAGATAACTGAGCACCATGCCGGCTTTTATCTGGCTTCTTTGCTTTTTCATACGATCTCTTTCTTCTGATAATAGTTAATAAGGCTTTGGCGCTGAGCTTTATTACAACGCCGGATAATACGGATCTCCGAACAGGATATCAGGCACACAGCGCACAGTCAGAGTATCTGTCCTTCGAACAACTACATTTACGCGGACGATAGCTTTTTCAGTCTACCGATCACCTGCACCTGTATGATGCGGCTCCTTATACTATTTGCCCAACAGCCGTATCATTCTGACCCTCAGTCGGATATACCGTATCAGCTCCCGATACTTTCCTTGATAAAACAGCTTGATGATTCTGTCATAGCTGTTGTTTTCTGCAACGATCCGCTGTTTATCGAAGCATCCGTCACACACAGCGCCATGATCTTATTGCGCAGCAAACGACAGTTATACTCGGAATACTTTTTCAGGTCGTTTTCTGTCCACACATTTTCAGCAGCAACGGCGTCCCAGATCGCAGAACGTACCTGTGAACCGTATTGGAAGCTGTCCACCGATAGACTGTTGGTAACGGACGCTTCGTTCGTATAGTAAATATAGAATATCTCGCGGGTAAAAACAGCCTTTTTGCTGCTTTTATAATAATCATAACTCTGCAGCAGATCCTCACCATGCCTGAAATCATATAGATCGGCATAGTCCTTATCGGGTATCAGCGAGGCGGAAACCGCCTTTCTGCAAAGGGAATTATAGCGGTAGTCAAACAGTACGATGCGGTACAGCTCCGCGCGAGACTCAACCGTCCCCTCAAAAGTACCCAGCATGGAACGGTCGGTTTTTCCGGCTGCATCCTGCTGTTCTATTCCGAAAACCAGCAAATCACAGTCTTTTTCCGAAATAAGCTGCGAGATACGTTCCATTGCATCAGGGGCAAATGCGTCGTCGGCGTCTAAAAACAGATAGAAGGTATCCTCCGTTTCAAGATGAATCCGCGCGTAACGGATACCATTAGCCCGCGCGGATATTTGTCCCATATTCTTTTGGCGGATCATGTGGACGCTGTCGTTTTCCTGCGAAAGACGCTCACACAGCTTTGATGAGCCATCGGTCGAGCCGTCGTCTACCAACACAAGCTGCCGGCGATCATACTTTTGTGAGATGACCGAAGCAACAGCGCGTTCCAGAAATTTTACGGCATTATACACCGGAACAATGATGATGAAATTGATATCTCGCATAAACAACTCCATAACGATATTCAAACATTTAGTCTGAGTATCAATGATTAAAGTCGAGCTTACCGTCCTCGCCGAAGTAATAGTATCCGGAATCGAGCAGACCGTTGGTTTGGGAGGGCTGAACAGCTTTAGTAGTATTCACAGCTACCTTGCCGGAGTAAACGACAAAATAGTAGTCACCTTCGAACTTGATCAGTCCCTTGCCGCCGACTACCTGACCGTTCTCATAGTAATAACCGTCAACAACACCATTCTTGATGATCATCTTGCCGTCAGCGCCGAAGTCATAGTTGCCGGGAGCAAACGGGAGATCGTTGAGCTGAGAGGGCT
>CACZAW010000083.1 GCA_902779225.1 uncultured Ruminococcus sp.
AAGGTCGCTCCGTTAGGCGATCCTATGGAAGTCACCGTTCGCGGCTACCAGCTTTCGATCCGCAAGGCTGACGCCGAAATGGTAGAGGTAGAGTAATTCCTATTATTTTTTAGCCTAAAGTTACCTAAAACTAACTTAAATTGATAAGAAAAGAGGAACACCAATGAAGATGAAGATTGCCTTAGCGGGCAACCCGAACAGCGGTAAAACAACGCTGTTCAACGCGCTGACAGGCGCGAATCAATTCGTCGGCAACTGGCCCGGCGTCACCGTAGAGAAAAAGGAAGGTAAGCTGAAAAAACACAGCGATGTGACCATCACAGACTTGCCCGGTATTTACTCGCTTTCTCCGTACACAATGGAGGAAGTCGTCGCGCGTAACTATCTGATTGACGAGCGCCCCGACGCGATCCTTAATATCGTTGACGGTACAAACTTAGAGCGTAACCTGTACTTGACCACTCAGCTCTGTGAGCTCGGTATCCCCGTCGTTGTCGCAATCAATATGATGGACGTCGTAGAGAAAACAGGCGTTAAAATCAATACCAAGGAGTTGAGCCGCGCGCTTGGCTGTACGGTCGTCGAGATCTCCGCGCTGAAAAACAAGGGCATTCAGGAGGCGGCAGAAGCCGCTATAAAGGCTGCCGAGGACAAAAAACCTGTTCCCAAACACACCTTTGAAGGCTCTGTAGAACACGCTATCGCTCATATTGAGGAAGCCTGCGTTCACGAGCTGCCCGAGGAACAGCAGCGTTGGTACGCGGTCAAGATTTTTGAGCGCGACGAAAAGGTCATTGAGAAGCTTGGTCTTGATGAAGCGACCAAAAACCACGTTGAAAAGGACATCAAAGCCGTTGAGGAAGAATATGACGACGACGCTGAGAGTATCATTACCAACGAGCGTTATCTGTATATCGGCAAGATCATAGACGGCGTTTACAAGAATAAGCAAAAAGGTCAGCTTTCGACCTCCGACAAGATCGACAAGGTCGTTACCAACCGCTGGCTCGGTCTGCCGATTTTTATAGTCGTTATGTTCCTTGTATACTACATCTCGATGGTCGGCGTCGGAAAGGCAGCGACCGACTGGATGAACGACGGAGTATTCGGCGATGGTTATCATCTGTTCGGAATCGGTACAAGCGAATACGAAGAACACTCTGAAGCGATCGGTATCTTAACAGGCGCCGCAGAGTCTGCTGAAAATGAAGCGGTTCTGACAGCTCTCGACTTTGAAAGCGAGGACTACGATCCCGACGCGGCAGTTACAGCCGTCAAAACCTTTGCCTCAAGCGTGAAAAACGATGACGAGTTTACATACGAATCTGAGGATGAGGATACCCTCGAGGTAACCGAAGAAACCGTAAGCGGTGAGGATGTAAAATCCGCCGCGGAGACATTCGAAAAGAATGAAGGCAAGCCCGGCGACCCCGCCGAGTTCGGCATTTGGGTTCCCGGTATTCCGACCATCGTAGGCAATTGGCTTGAAGCCGCCAAAGCTCCCGAGTGGCTGTCGGGACTTATCCTTGACGGTATTATCGGCGGCGTAGGCGCGGTGCTCGGATTCGTACCGCAGATGCTCGTACTCTTCCTGCTGCTCGCATTCTTGGAGGCGTGCGGTTATATGGCGCGAATCGCCTTTGTGCTCGACCGTATCTTCCGCCGCTTCGGTCTATCGGGTAAATCCTTTATTCCGATCCTTATCGGCACGGGCTGCGGAATCCCCGGCATTATGGCTTCGCGTACTATTGAAAACGAGCGCGACCGCCGTATGACGATCATGACGACTACCTTTATCCCCTGCGGAGCGAAGATCCCGTTTATCTCTATGATTGCGGGCGCTATCTTCGGCGGCTCTCCGTGGGTCGCGACAGGCGCTTACTTCATCGGTATGGCAGCGATCATCGTCTCGGGTATTATGCTCAAAAAGACAAAGCCCTTTGCAGGCGAGCCTGCTCCGTTCGTTATGGAGCTTCCCGCGTATCACCTGCCGACAATCGGCAACGTGCTCCGCTCCATGTGGGAGCGCGGCTGGTCGTTCATCAAAAAGGCAGGTACGATCATCCTGCTTTCGACCATCGTGCTCTGGTTCCTGAGCCGCTTCGGCTGGGTTGACGGCGCGTTTGGTATGCTCGCTGAGGACGAGATCGGCAACAGCATATTAGCGGCAATCGGCAACGGCATCGCTTGGATATTTGCTCCCCTCGGCTGGGGCAACTGGCAGGCGGCTGTCGCTTCGATCACAGGTCTTATCGCAAAGGAGAACATCGTCGGCACAATGGGCGTGCTCTACGGCGGCGGAGAACTCAGCACTTGGGCAACGCTTGCACAGGTATTCACCACTGTGACAGGCTTCTCCTTCCTTGTGTTCAACCTGCTCTGCGCTCCTTGCTTTGCGGCTATGGGCGCAATCAAGCGCGAGATGAACTCTGCTAAATGGACGGCGTTCGCTATCCTTTACCAGTGCGGTTTCGCTTATGCGGTCGCCCTCTGCATCAACCAGATCGGCGGCGCGTTCACGGGCAACCTGAATATCATCGGATTAATTATCTCGATCCTCCTGATTGCGGGTATGCTGTTTATGCTCTTCAAACCGTACAAGGAAGCGAATAAACTGACAAAGAAGGTCAAAATAAAGTAAGGAGTCGAGCGTATGATTCAATGGATCATAAGCAATATCTGGACAATCATAATCTGCACCGTGCTGATCTGCATTGTTGCAGCGATCATCATTAGTATGGTTAGAAAAAAGAAGCAGGGCAAATCAGTCGTCTGCAACTGCGGCAACTGCAAGAACTGCGCTATGCACGGCTCATGTCATAAACCATAATAAATTATATAAACCTCCGTTTTGGATTTTTCACATTTCCAAGCGGAGGTTTATAGTTTAAAGGTTATTTGAAGAAGCGGAACAATTGAATTCCCGGCAGAAGAAAAAAGATAATCACGCTTGTCACACAAATCACAGCAAATTCTAAGTTATAATATAATAACAAAGGCCTTCAAAGCTGTCCTTGCTTTTATGTGCCTGTCTTTTGCGGTTCCGTATCAGATGTCGCTACTTTGATTTTGCGGTAAGCGGAGGGGGTGGCGTTGAACTTTTCATAAAAGGAGCGTGAAAAATAAGACAAATTGGAAAATCCACATTCCATCGCGATATCGGATATCTTTGCTTTATCGTTTCTGATGCGGTCTGCCGCCCTTTCCAGACGATAATTCTTCAAATACTGTGTAAAGGATTCTCCGGTTAGCTGTTTGAAGAGCTTGGAAAAATGACTTTCGGAATAGTTGCTGACCGAAGCTATTTTTTCTACGGTGATGTTTTCCGAATAGTTCTCTTCGATATAGGTCAGCGACCGTTTAAGCTTTTCGTAGATGATATCCTCATAGGCGGTGGAATGATCCGCAGACTCGCAGCAGGAAAGAATGAGGTACATGATCTCGAATATGTGCGCCTTGATAAGCAGCTCGTCGTGAAAGCGCTGGTAATGCGGATCGACCAGCAGCTTGCGGATCAAGGGTTCGATCTTATGATGGAGAGGATGCTCCTTTGTCAGGCGCTCCGGCATGAGCAGTTGGCGGTTGTAGATAGGATCGAGGTACTTTTCGCGGCAGGTATCGTCCGCGCCGCTCGCGAGCAGGGAAAAGCGAAACAGGATGTTATAGTATCGAGCGGCGTAATCCTCGTGCTGACGGATAGCATGGATCGTCTGCGGGTGTACGATCACGATATCTCCCGATGCAAGGATATACTCATTGTTGCGGACAGAAACGCTGACAACTCCCTCGGTCACATAGATGATCTCCATCTCCTCATGCCAGTGATGGGGAATTCCGCTGATATACTCCGGAAGGATTCCGAGGTAGACGATGTACGGAAAGCCGTGGGTTCCGTGGACTTTTGTTTCATGATATGCCGACATATGAGCACCTCATCGCTGTTTTGTGTTAATATTTGCGCGAAATTATGATAGTATTATAGCTTATACAAGCGTATAATACAAGTATAATCAGAAATTATGACGAAAAAGGTGAGTTTATGAAGAAAATGAAACTGTTCAGTCTGGCGTGGCCGATTTTTATTGAAACGGCTCTGTTCATGCTGCTGGGCTTGGTCGATGTTTTTATACTCAGCGGCTATGACGATTTGGCGGCGTCATCCGTCAGCACGGCAAACCAAACCGTATCGATCATGACGATC
The DNA here is from genome assembly GCA_902779225.1 of uncultured Ruminococcus sp. Classification (GTDB taxonomy): domain Bacteria; phylum Bacillota; class Clostridia; order Oscillospirales; family Acutalibacteraceae; genus Ruminococcoides. Next base: position 4,202 of record CACZAW010000083.1, read on the forward strand.
ATCTTCAATATTTTTTCCACCGCGAGCGCGGTAATGATCTCTCAGCATCTGGGAGCAAAGCAGCGGCGTGACGCTTCACAGGTAGCGGCTCTCTCGATCGTATTGCAGCTGTTTTTCGGCGTGATCGTCAGCGCGGTCTACCTGCTGTTCAACCGGCAGCTCCTGATATTGATCGGCGCTGAGGGACAGTTGCTGGATTATGCCTGCCGTTATCTGTCGATCGTCGGCGGAAGCATGTTCCTACAAGCGCTGATGGGAGCGATTTCTGTAATCATCCGCAACCACGGAATGACCAAGATCACGATGTATGTATCCGTAGGGATGAACCTTTTCAACACGGCGATGGATCTGTCGCTTGTTCCGCGCATGGGAGTCGAGGGCGCGGCAATCGCGAGCGCAGTCAGCCGCGCAATCGGGTGTTTCGTTCTTATATGGATTCTGTTTACCAAGGTCGAAAAGCCGTCGATCTTCAAGCTGCTCCGGCCGTTTCCGCTCAGGCAGCTGAGAGCGATGCTCAAAATCGGCGTTCCGTCGGCGATGGAAACCTTTCTGTACAACCTCTCTCAGTTGGTCATCACCTCCATCGTCCTGATTTATCTGAGCGAGAACGAGCTGGTCGCCAAAACCTATGTGCAGAGCGTCACGATGTTCTTTTATCTCTTCGCGGTATCGATCGGACAAGCGTCCCAGATATTGATCGGTCATTTGGTCGGCGCGGAAGAATACGAGGAGGCGTACCGACAGTGTTATCGCTCCCACCGATGGGCGCTGTTGATCACTCTTGTATCCTGTGCGATCGGCGTGCTGCTGCGGTATCAGCTTGCCGGTCTGTTCACCGATAATCCCGAGGTGATAGCGATTTGCTCCGATATTCTTCTGCTCAACTGTGTACTGGAGCTCGGCAGGACGACTAACCTCGTTGTTATCGCGTGTATGCGCGGCGCAGGCGACGTATACTATCCGACCGCCTGCGCGATCATTTCAAACTGGGCGCTGAGTGTATTCGGCTCCTATCTGTTGGCGGTCGTCTTTGATATGGGACTCTACGGAATGTGGATCGCCCTCGCCGCCGACGAATGCTTCCGGGGCGTCTTGATGCTGCTGCGCTGGCGAAGCAACAAGTGGCGCGAAAAGCGTTTGGTTCGTGCGAACGCTGCATAATACGGTTTTGAATAAACATTGTTATCATAAGGAGGAAACTGATGCAAAACTTCTCATTCTATTCACCCACCTATTTTTCATTCGGCAAAGACGCGGAAAACAACGCGGGCACCTTGGTAAAACGCTTCGGCGGCACCAAAGTGTTGATCCATTACGGCGGCGGCAGCGTCGTGTGTTCCGGACTGCTTGACCGCGTGAAACAATCTCTGGAAAAGGAAAACATCCCTTACGCGGAACTCGGCGGCGTCAAGCCCAACCCCAGAAGCGGTTTGGTCTATGAAGGCATCGAGCTGTGCAGAAAAGAACATATCAACTTCGTCCTTGCCGTAGGCGGCGGCAGTACGATCGATTCCTCCAAAGCCATCGCGGCAGGCGCCGTATATGACGGCGATTTCTGGGATTTCTACTGCGGAAAGCCCATTGAAAAATCGCTGGGCGTCGGTACGGTTCTGACGATCGCAGCGGCCGGCAGCGAGGGCAGCTCCGGATCGGTCATAACCAAAGAGGAAGGAATGCTCAAGCGCGGAGCGGGCGGCGACGCGATGCTGCCTAAGTTCGGTATTCTGAACCCCGCGCTGACACAGACTTTGCCCGCGTATCAGACTGCGTGCGGTATCGCGGATATCATCGCGCATCTTTACGAGAGATACCTGACCAACACGCCCGAGGTCGAGGTAACGGATCGTCTGATCGAGGCGCTGATGCTCACGATGATCCACGAAGGTCCCCGCGTGATCGCAGATCCCGATAATTATGACGCGCGCGCGAATATCATGTGGGCAGGCATGATGGCTCACAACAATTCCTGCGGCGTCGGACGTTCGCAAGACTGGAACAGTCACCAGATCGAGCACGAATTATCCGCACTTTATGATTGCGCTCACGGCGCGGGATTGGCAGTCACTATGCCCGCTGTATTCCGCTATGTGATGAAACATGATGTGATGCGTTTCGCGCAGGTTGCCGTACGTGTCTGGGGCTGTCAGATGGATTTCACTCATCCCGAGGTCACGGCGAAGGAAGGTATCGAGCGTCTGCGCTCTTTCCTGATCTCCATCGGGATGCCGAAAAACTTCGCCGAACTGGGAGCGAAGGAAGAAGATATCCCCAAGCTCGCGGATATGGCCTGCAACGTCAACGGTGAAGACGGAAAACTATACGGCTTCGTAACCCTGAACGAAGAGGATTGTATCAAGATCTATCAGGCGATGGTATAAATATGCAGTGGTTTCCTATTTCTCTTGACGAACGGGTTTTCGGCTCACAGCGATAAAGCTCCTGCCGGGGCAAACGGCACCCACTCATTGGCACACGAAGGAACTTAACCGCTGCCGCCTGCATCACCTGCAATTAATGGCAAAGAAATCGAACAACAGAAAAACCGCCTCACTCGCAGTGAAACGGTTTATTGAATATCTGGAATACAGGAACTGACCTCCGTTTGGATTTTTAGATTTCCAAGCGGAGGTTTCGCTTTTTATTTTTCCCGTGTTATTTCCTCAAAAAACTTCTGTGAAGCTTTGGAAAAAACGTTATCCTTTTTCCAGATGACGTGCATTTCCTCGGTGAGGGCGTTTGTCAGCGGCTTGAAGCACAGCTCGTTGTTTTGCGATGGGTTGATGATACTCTCAAGGCAAAGCGCGTAACCCAAGCCGTCCTGCACCATCAGCGCGCCGTTAAAAATCAGGTTGTAGGTAGCGATAATGTTCAGCTTGCCGGCGGATCTGCCGAGCAGACGTTTGACGATCCCTGTTCTATCAGCCTGACGCGATACGATCAGCGGTTTATCAAATAAATCCTTTGGTTCAATCTCGGCTTTATCGGCAAGGGGACTGTCACACCGCATCAAAACGCCCCACAAATCCTGATTTGGTACACTGATGCTTTCGTACTTCGTTTCGTCTACACTGCCGAACACAAGACCGAAATCTACCAATCCGCTGTCGAGCCTTTCTGTCACGTCCGTCCTGTCGCCGCTGATGATATGAAAGTGAATATCGGGATATTCGTCCCTTACACGCTTGGCGGCTTTTGTCAGGAAACGCACACCGACGGTTTCGCCCGCGCCGATAAAAACATCGCCGGCGATATGCTCGTCGGAAACAATGATCTCGTTTTCGGTTTTCTCCACAAGGGCGATGATTTCCTCGGCGCGTTTCTTCAAAATCCTTCCTTCATCGGTCAGCTCGATTTTCTTTCTTGCTGCCGCGGATAAACAGCTGCTTGCCGAGTTCAAACTCCATATCCTTGAGCTGCCTTGAAAGCGTCGGCTGACTGAGGTGCAGGACATTCGCCGCTCCGCTGATGCTCTCCTCTTTTGCAACCATCAAAAAATAATTCAATACACGCAGTTCCATATCGTTCACCTCGGGTATAGTATAACATTTTGTTCTATGCCTGTAAAGCATATGTTTGTATTTGATATAAGTATTTGTAATTTTAATAATTGTAGATTATAATGAAGTTATAGAGAGGTGATTCGGTGACAAATCAGGAATTTCTTGAATATATGAACAGCGGTAAAGAGGTGATCGCAGGCTCCGATATTCATCTGAAAATGACGGAGCTTTCCAATGAAGCAATGAAAATCACCTCCGAGCTGAACAACTCCTACCACACGCCCGAAGAAATCAAGGTATTGATGGAAAAGCTGACAGGCAGAGAATTTTCCGAAGGAGCCTATATGTTTCCGCCGTTCTACACCGATTGCGGAAAGAATTTGAAAATCGGCAGGAATGTTTTTATCAACTCCTGCTGCCAGTTTCAGGATCAGGGCGGAATCACCATAGGGGACGGAACGCTGATCGGACCGAAAACGGTTATTGCGACGCTCAATCATCATCAAAATCCAAACAAGCGCGCCAATCTGATTCCCAAACCTGTGAAAATCGGCAAAAATGTCTGGATAGGCGCTAATGCCACGATCCTTCCGGGTGTGACCATCGGCGACGGCGCAGTCATCGCCGCAGGAGCTCTCGTAAGCAAGGATGTTGAAGCCAACACGGTTGTCGGCGGCGTGCCTGCCAAGCTGATAAAGAGGATTCAAACGGAGGAATAGCGTATGAAGAAATTGACAGCTGTTTTGCTGATTGCGGTTTGCTGTATTATATTGAGCGCCTGCAACAGCGGAGAAAACGAAACAAAAATAACTTCCCAAGTGACCACTTCAGCTGTAACAACCGCAAAGGAAACAATCCAGCCTGCAACCACTGCGGCAGAACAAACAACCGGCACAGAGACAACAAAAGCGATTGAAGAAACAACAGATTTGCAGGAGGAAGTAACCCAAGCTCAAAATGATGAACCATCTGAGCACGCAGATGAGAAAACATTTGAATTGCAAATGACGATAGGTAACACGCCTGTTTCTGTCGATTGGGAGGATAACGAAGCAGTAGAGGCACTTAAAGATTTATGCCGCAATCAGCCGCTAACGATTCAGATGTCTATGTACGGCGGTTTTGAGCAGGTCGGTTCCATCGGTACAGCCTTACCGCAGAATGATGTGCAGACAACAACCACAGCGGGAGATATCGTCCTGTATTCCGGCGATCAAATGGTGGTCTTTTACGGCTCCAATACATGGGCATATACACGCCTCGGTCATATTACAGATAAAACACAAGCGGAATTGGCAGAACTACTTTCAAATGGGAATGTAACCGTTACACTTTCGTATTAAAAAATAACAGGAGGAAATAACCATGATGAAAACAGCAGAATTAGGTTTGGCACAGGAATGGGATAAGACTTTTCCGAAAAGCGAAAAGGTCGAACATAGCAAGGTGACCTTTATCAACCGTTACGGTATTACCTTAGCTGCCGATATGTATGTACCGAAGGATGCAGAAGGCAAGCTGCCCGCTATCGCAGTATCGGGTCCCTTCGGTGCGGTCAAGGAACAAAGCGCCGGTCTGTATGCGCAGACGATGGCGGAGCGCGGTTATCTGACGATTGCCTTTGATCCGTCCTTTACGGGCGAAAGCGGCGGCGAACCGAGATATATGGCGTCACCCGACATCAACACCGAGGACTTTATGGCGGCGGTGGATTTTCTTTCGCTCAATGAAAAGGTCGATCCCGACCGCATCGGTATCATCGGAATCTGCGGCTGGGGCGGTATGGCGATCAACGCGGCGGCGCTCGATACGCGCATCAAGGCGACGGTTGCCTCAACAATGTATGATATGACCAGAGTTGCCGCAAAGGGCTATTTCGATAGCGAGGACAGCGAGGAAGCGCGCTATAA
>CACZAW010000084.1 GCA_902779225.1 uncultured Ruminococcus sp.
CTTCCGGTGATGTTCTCCGCGATGAGCTACGGCTCGATCAGCTACAACGCGCATAAGTCGCTCGCCACCGCCGCAGAGGCGCTCGGCATTTGTTACAATACCGGCGAAGGCGGTCTGCACGAGGACTTTTATCAATACGGAAAGAATACGATCGTACAGGTCGCGTCCGGACGCTTCGGCGTATATAAGGATTATCTGGAAGCGGGCGCGGCGATCGAAATCAAGATGGGTCAGGGCGCAAAGCCCGGCATCGGCGGTCATCTGCCCGGCGCGAAGGTCGGCGCGGATGTATCAAAAACCCGCATGATCCCCGAGGGGTCTGACGCGATCTCTCCTGCGCCGCATCACGATATCTACAGTATTGAAGATCTGCGCCAATTGGTGTTTTCGCTGAAAGAAGCGACAGAGTATCAAAAGCCGGTGATCGTCAAGGTTGCGGCGGTACATAATATCGCCGCCATCGCCTCGGGTATCGCGCGTTCCGGCGCGGATATCATCGCGATCGACGGTTTTCGCGGCGGTACGGGAGCCGCACCGACGAGGATCCGCGACAACGTCGGCATCCCGATCGAGCTTGCGCTTGCCGCGGTCGATAAGCGCCTCAGAGACGAGGGGATCCGCCAGAATGTTTCGCTGGTGGTCGGCGGCTCGATCCGCTCGGCGAGCGACGTCATCAAGGCGGTCGCTCTCGGCGCGGATGCGTGTTATATCGCGACCTCAGCGCTGCTTGCCTTAGGCTGTCACCTCTGCCGCACCTGCCAGAGCGGTAAGTGCAACTGGGGCATCGCGACACAGGATCCCGAGCTGGTCAAGCGGCTGAACCCCGAGACCGGCAAGGAACGTCTGGTCAATTTACTAACAGCTTGGAAGCATGAGATCAAAGAAATGATGGGACTGATGGGCATCAACTCCATCGAAGCCTTGCGCGGTAACCGATTGATGCTGCGCGGAGTAGGACTAAATGAAAAGGAGCTTGAGATTCTCGGTATCTCACACGCGGGCGAATGAAACGAGTTTATGTACATGAAGAGTGGTGCCTCGGGTGCCACCTGTGCGAATATAACTGTGCGTTTTCCAACTCCGGACTGAGTGATATGGTCAAGGCGCTCAAGGGCACTGACAAAGGGCGCGGACGGCGTTGTCACCATCGACCATGATAAATGCGTCGGGTGCCTTTCCTGTATGCTGCTGTGTCCCTACGGCTGTATCATGACCGACGAGAACAGCACGGTATTGAAATGTGAGCTGTGCATACAGAACGGCGGCGTTCCCGCGTGCGTGCAGGGATGCCCGAACCGAGCGATCGTTTTTGAGGAGGTGCAGGAATGAGATACGTCATTATCGGCAACGGCCCCGCTGCGGTATCGTGTATCGACGGCATCCGTTCACGCGACCATGAGGGCAGTATCACCGTCATCTCCAAGGAGGCGCATCCTGCTTACTTTCGTCCGCTGATCTCCTACTATCTGGAGGGGAAGAGCAGGGCGGATAACATCTACTGTCGACCCGAGGACTTTTATCAGAAGAATCAAGTCGAGACCGTCCTCGGTGAAGCGGTAGCGATCGACAAAGAGCAAAAGCTGGTCGCGCTGAATAACGGCGAGGCGATCCCCTATGATAAGCTGTGCATTTGCAGCGGATCGTCGCCGTTCGTACCGCCGATGGCGGGTTTGGAAAGCGTGGATAAAAAGTTCACCTTCCTGACGATCGACGACTCCTTTGCCATCGAGCAGGCTATGGATAAGAACAGCCGCGTGCTGATCATAGGCGCGGGTCTGATCGGGCTGAAATGCGCCGAGGGACTGCGCGACCGTGTGCAAAGCGTTACGGTGTGCGACCTTGCTCCGCGCGTGCTGTCGTCGATCCTCGACGACGATTGCGCCGCGATCGTGCAGAGGCATCTGGAGGATTGCGGTATCGTGTTCTCACTCGGCAACACCGCCGATCATTTTGACGGCAGCGCCGCCTGTATGAAAGACGGTTCCGTGATCGAATTCGACGTACTTGTTTTAGCGCTGGGCGTGCGGCCGAATATCGGCTTCTTCAAGGATGCGGGCGGCGTATGCAACCGCGCGATCCCGGTGGAAAACGATATGCAGACCTCCATCGAGGATATCTATGCCGCAGGCGACTGTGTCGAGCAGGAGGATATCACCTTCGGCGCAAAGCGCATCATGGCGCTGCTGCCGAACGCGAACATCGGCGGCTATACCGCCGGCGTGAATATGGCGGGCGGTAAACGGCTCTTTGACAATGCGCTCCCGATGAACTCCATCGGCTTCTGGGGTCTGCATATGATGACCGCAGGAACCTACGCGAACGACGGCAGCGCCGAGATGCTCGAAGAAAAGACAGAGAACAGCATCAAGCGCTTCTTTATCAAGGATAACAAGCTGATCGGCTTCATCATCATCGGCGACGTCAAAAGCGCAGGCATCTATACCAATCTGATCCGTAACCAAGTCGATCTATCCGATCTGGATATGGACGCGCTGATCAAAAACGCAAATTTATTCCCATTTGGTAAAAATATCCGTAGAAAAATGTTGAGAGGTGTGGTATAATGACATCGTTAGACGTTAAAGCGTTAAATCACAAAAGCTTGAATCAGCAGATCAGGACGGCGGACAGCAGCGTCAAGCTCATCAATGTGCTGGGTCAGCGATTCATCGCGGCGGGCGCCTCCGAAAAGCAACTCGATATCTACGGCACACCCGGCAACGCCCTCGGCGCCTACCTCAACGGCGCTGTGATCAATGTCTACGGCAACGCGCAGGACGCGGTCGGCGACACGATGAACTCAGGACAGATCAATGTGTTCGGCAATATCGGCGACGCTCCCGGCTACGCGATGCGCGGCGGCAGGATCTATGTCAAGGGCAACGCGGGCTACCGCGCCGGGATCCACATGAAGGCGTACAAGGAGCATCTTCCCGTCCTGATGATCGGCGGCAAGGCGGGCTCCTTCCTCGGCGAGTATCAGGCGGGCGGTATCATCATCGTGCTGGGACTGAGCGACGACGAAAAGGATATCGTCGCGAACTTCCCCTGCACCGGAATGCACGGCGGCAAGATGTATCTGCGCTCAAAATGCGAGGGCATCCATTTTCCGCATCAGGTGACGGCGCGTCCGGCTCAGGAAGAGGATCTCAGCGAGATCAGGGAGTATATCAATGAATTCTCCGGTCTCTTCGGCTATGACGCGCAGATGATTATGGACGCTGACTTCACCGTGATCGTTCCCGACAGCAAGAATCCTTATCAGCAAATGTATGTAGCGAATTGAGCAGGCGGCTCAATTCGAGTGAATAGTGAATAGTGAACAGTGAATCGTGAAGGGCGGGCTCCGCCCACACCTGATTCCTGTTTGAATTCATGAGAAATGAGGTTATTTCCATGACTCAATCCGAAATAGAAATCATGCAGTATATCGAGGAAGAGGACGTCAAGTTTATCCGACTTGCGTTCTGCGATATCTACGGCGCACAGAAGAATATCTCGATCCAGCGCGGAGAGCTCAGCCGTGCCTTTGAGCACGGGATTGCGATCGACGCATCCTATATCGCGGGCTTCGGCGGCGACTACGGAGAGGATATCTACCTCCACCCCGAGGCGGATACCATCACCGTTTTGCCGTGGCGCCCCGAGCACGGAAAGGTCGTGCGGATGTTCTGTACGCTGAGCTACTGTGACGGCACGCCTGTCGAAGCGGATACGCGCACGATCCTCAAAAACGCCGTCGCGCGTGCAAAAGAAAAGGGCTACCGCTTCCACTTCAAGTCGGAGCTGCAGTTCTATCTTTTCAAGACGGATGAAAACGGCGACAGCACCCATATCCCGTATGATAACGCGGGCTACATGGATATCGCGCCGCGTGATAAGGGCGAGAATGTGCGGCGCGAGATCTGCCTGACCCTCGATCAGATGGGGATCAATCCCGAAAGCTCTCACCACGAGGCAGGCCCCGGTCAGAATGAGATCGACTTTACCTATTCCGATCCCCTGACCTCTGCGGACAACACGGTGACGTTTCTGTCCGTCGTCCGTACCATCGCGGCGCGCAACGGACTGTATGCGGATTTCTCGCCCAAGCCCTTTGCGGACAAATCCGGCTCGGCGCTGCATATCACCATGTCGATCCATCATCATTCCGGCGAGGACGTCACGGACTACGCGATCGCGGGCATTTTGAACCGCATCGGCGGGATGACCGTATTTCTCAACCCGACCGACGACAGCTATCGTCGCTTCGGGCGGCTGAAAGCGCCGAAGTATATCACCTGGTCGAAGAAGAACCGCGCCCAGCTGATTTCCGCGCAGTTGACCAAGAACGGCAATCCGTGTCTGTAGCTTCGCTCGCCCGATCCGGAGGCAAATCCGTATCTCGCATTCGCGCTGATGATCGGCTGCGGAACAAAGAGGCGCTGCCGCCCTCGACCGACAGGGATGTGCTGTTCATGACTGCCGAGGAGCAGAAATCGTTCGCACTCCTGCCCAACACCATCGACAGGGCGCGTTCCTGCGCCTCTGACTCCGCCTTTATCGGAGCGAATCTTCCGGACGGTGTGATCAAAGCATATTGCAGTAAATAAGAAAAAAGTATGATATCGCCTTATAGGGCGAACGGGAGGGTCAAGACCCTCCCCTACAAGAAGATCGTGAAAGGAGGGAGCTTGTGATGATGGAACAGCGGTGTTACCGCGCGCTGATCGTATCGCGGTCGGAAAAATTCATCAAAGAGATCGGCTCCCTTCTCAGCGCGGAGCAGTTCGAGAAGTCAGCCGCAGACAGCGCATCCAAGGCGCGGCGAATGCTGTTGGAGCAATCCTATGACTTTGTTATCATCAACGCGCCGCTGTCGGATGAATTCGGCTCGCGGCTGAGCATGGACGTCAGTACGTCTCCGGGCACGATCGCCGTGCTGTTCGCCATGTCGGATGTGTATGAAGAGATCGTCCATAAGACTGCGTCCCACGGCGTTTTCATTATCAAAAAGCCCTCTTCCGCAACGGTCGTCAGGCAGTCGCTTTCTCTGCTGATCTCTGCGCGCGAACGCCTCAGAGCGGTCGAGAAAAAGGCGGGCAAGGCACAGAGCAAGCTCGATGAGATCCGCGTCGTCAACAAGGCAAAATGGTTCTTGATCGACAACGAGGACATGAGCGAGAGCGCTGCGCATAAGTATATCGAAAAAGCCGCCATGGACGCGGGTATCACCAAAAAGCAGGCGGCGCAGATGATAATAGAAAAGTATCAATAGACAACGGAAGGGTAATTGAAATGACAAAATACATATTTGTAACAGGCGGCGTGGTCTCCGGACTCGGCAAGGGCATCACCGCCGCTTCGCTCGGCAGACTGCTGAAGGCGCGCGGCTTGAAGGTCGCGTCACAAAAGCTCGATCCCTACATCAATGTCGACCCCGGCACGATGAGTCCGTATCAGCACGGCGAGGTCTATGTCACCGAGGACGGCGCCGAGACCGATCTAGACCTCGGTCATTATGAGCGCTTCATCGACGAGGATCTGAACAAATACTCAAACCTCACCACCGGCAAGGTTTATTCGAACGTCCTCCAGAAGGAGCGCAGGGGAGAGTATCTCGGCAAGACGGTGCAGGTCATCCCGCACATCACAGACGAGATCAAGCGCTTTATCTATAGCGTCGGCAAAAAGACCGACGCCGACGTTGTCATCACCGAGATCGGCGGCACGATCGGCGATATCGAATCCCAGCCGTTTATCGAGGCGATCCGACAGGTCGGTCACGAGGTCGGGGCGGACAACCGCCTGTATATCCATGTCACGCTGGTGCCGTACCTCAAAGCCTCCGGCGAGCATAAAAGCAAACCCACTCAGCACTCCGTTAAGGAACTGCAGGGATTAGGCATCTCGCCCGATATCATCATTCTTCGAACCGATGAGCCGATCGTTGACAAGGGCATCTTTGATAAGATCGCCGGCTTTTGCAACGTTTGGCCGGACTGCGTGATCGAAAACCAGACCCTGCCGATCCTGTACGAAGCGCCCCTGATGCTAGAGAAGGCGCACCTGTCCGATATCGTCTGCCGCGACCTGAAACTGAAATCCCATAAACCGGATCTACACGACTGGGAGCATATGATCGAGCGGATCAAGAACCGCGAGCGTACCGTAAAGATCGGCCTCGTGGGCAAGTATGTCGAGCTGCATGACGCGTATCTGTCGGTTGCCGAAGCGTTGCGTCACGCCGGATTCTATCAGGATTCGTTCGTTGAAATCGACTGGATCGACTCCGAGAGGATCACACCCGGGACCGCCGACGATCTGCTCGGTCATCTCGACGGGATCATCGTCCCCGGCGGCTTCGGTCAGCGCGGTATCGAGGGGATGATCGAGGCGGCGCGCTATGCAAGAGAGCATGAGATGCCGTACTTCGGTATCTGTCTGGGTATGCAGATCGCCGTCATCGAATACGCGCGGAATGTCGCCGGAATCGAAAGAGCGAACTCCGGCGAGTTCGATAAAAACGCCGCAAAAGTCATTGACTTCATGCCCGATCAGAACGACGAGATCGATAAGGGCGGCACCCTGCGATTGGGCGCATACCCCTGCGTTATAGGGAAGGGCACCGCCATGGAGCGCGCATACGGAACACGCGAGATCTCCGAACGCCATCGCCATCGCTATGAATTCAACAATGATTACCGCGAGGCGCTGCAAAACGCCGGACTGACCCTATCGGGCTTCTCTCCCGACGGCAGACTGGTCGAAACGGTAGAGCTGACCGACCGGCCGTTCTATATCGGCGTGCAGTATCATCCCGAGTTCAAGAGCAGACCCAATAAACCCCATCCGTTATTCACCGCGTTTATCAAGGCGGCGCTGTCATAAATCAAGAAAAGCAAAAGCAAGGCACTTTTCATAGTGCCTTGCTTTTTTTTTGATTATATGCTGGGTATTCATTTGTGACATACCAACAGGTGTTCCTCGCCCATATCGTAATACAGGGTCAGACTGCCTGAGGGTTCATAGATGCGGAATACATCACAGATGTCCTCTGCGAGCGAGGTCAGCTCCTCTGTTTTGTCCGTGAACCGTTTCAATATGCCGGGATCGTAGGCGACGGTACTCTCCTTTTCAAATACTGCCGTATAGAGAATACCCGCCTCGACAAGGTCTTGGAAAATATGACTGCCGTAGCTCAGCTCGGGAATGTAGCCGACCTTGGATTCGGAGACCTCCGCAATCACAGAAAACTCGCTGATATCCGAGAAGCTCGACGGCACGCCCAACTCCGGCGACGAGGTACATATGCGCCCCGGTGTTAACAGCAGCAAATGCTTGCCCTGACCGCGGTAATGCCAGTTGACTTTGGCGAGCGCGTCTTTGATCTCGTATTTGCGGCGATAGGGGAGTTGATAGTAGGCAATAGGGTCGATATATATCACGCTGTCGAGATCGATCTCTCGTGAGAAGCCCATGGATACGCCTTTGGTTTCAAGCAGGATATCTTTCTTGTCAATGTCGTCGGGTACGGTGATCTTGTCTCCCTCCGCCGTCAATTGCAGGGGGCGGCATTGTAAGAGGTCGATCACATAACTGCCGTCGGGCGCGAAATTGATGGTGTACTCCGTGTCGACGGGATATTCATAGTGACTCTGGATTAGCTCGAGAATGCCGCGCATATCCGCCATGAGCTGTTCATTCTTTGCCAGTCCGTCGCAGGTGATGAAGAGTACGTCGCGCCAGTCGCCGCGTTCGCGCAGGCGGCTTTCGGTCTCATAGTTGTGGGAGTAGACCATGTTTTTCAGAAAGCGAGGTACGGCGTCGCCTATCTTCATCGCGTCGAAGCCCTCGACGTCATTCGATTCCGCGCTGATCGCGTCCACGATCCGCTGTGAGAACTGCTGTCTGTCGTTGACATCGGTGCTGAGCACTTTGGTCGGATTATCGAGGGAAACCAGTCGCGGATAGGAGCCGGTCCTGCGGTCGACTGCCGCCGTACCCAAGCCCATGACAAGTCGCAGCATACCGTTTTTCGGATGTTCCGCGCCCATGCGGTAGGGGCTTGCCGAATAGCCGACGCCTGCCGTGCACGGCATGAAGAAGCCGTCGTATCTGGAGCCCGACACGCGCTGTACCAAAATTGCCATCTGCTCGTCGCGTTTGTCGAGACCTCGGCGTTTTCTGTAATCGAGCGCGGACATACTCATCGTGCTCGCGTAGACGGTCTTGACTGCCTCTTCAAATGCTCGCATGCGTTCTTCGGGATTTTCCTGACCACCGCAGAAAACGGATTCGTACTTGCCCGCGAAGGCGTTGCCGAAGCCATCCTCTAATATAGAACTGGAGCGGACGATCACGGGATCATTGCCGTAGTAGTCGAGGATTCGTCGGAATTCCGCTTCGATGTGTGCAGGGAATTTGCCCTCCATGATCTTCTGCTCGAACTCTCCTGCAAGTGCGAAATATCCTTCTTCCGTCCTTTGCTTGATGCGCAGATCCCAGAAGCCGTTGTCGACGATATAGGCATAGAAAACGTCCGAGCCGATATAGTAGGAGTCGTGCGGCTCAAAGCGTCCAAAGATATCGGGGCGGTGGTTCTCGACGATCTTGCGCGAGAGGAGCATACCGCAAGCCTTGCCCCCGATCATGCCCGTGCCGACCATGCGCGAGTGCACTTCGAAGTAGTCCTCGGGCTTGAAGTTTTGCTTGATGAGCTTTCGCATCCTTTGATCACGCGTCAGCATAATGTTGCATATCTTGGAGCACTCATTGCTCACGTCGACGCCGCTTTGATGGAGCAGTTTTGTCTTGCTGAAAAAGCGCTCCCAACTGTCGACGTTCTGATCCTGCGCCTGCGTTGCCTCTTTGTTCATTACGCTGTAGAAGTGACTGACCTCGGTGCCGTCGGAAAGCACCGTGAAGCTGTTGTCGACGCGGTTGAGGCGATAGGGTTGGAACATGGTTTGCGAGTAGCGGTTCCACACCTTCATCGGGCGGACGTAAACATCATTAACATCTTTGTAGACATCCAAAAAGAGCTGTGTCGTGTCACGGATGGTTGCAATTGCGTCAAAGGCGTGGCGTCCGCGGATCAGCGGAAAATACGCGACGGTGTCGAGGATGAACAGGAAGGGACAGGTCAGGTGGAAGAAATTGCCCATCATCAGGTCGGTCGACCATGCTTCTTCGAGCTCCGAGAGGCAGTCGAAAACATAGAACGCGTCGTAACCTTCGCGCTCGATCAGGTTGTGGATATTGACAGTGAAGTTTTCAAACCGATGCGAGAGCTCCACGTGTTCGATTTTCAGCCCTTCGCGCGGAGTAAGGATCGGCTCATGCTCCGCAAAGCGGATGTAGATCAGGTTCCTGCCGTCTTTGATCGCCTGATCGGCAAACTTCTCCGCCACATAGCGGAACTCGTCGAGCGACGGAACCTGCCAGACGACGTTATCGCCGAGGCGGATATAATGCAGCGCCTCGTCCATCATCGGTATGCCGGATTGTGTTTTTTCAAAAGCTGCCATGTTCATTCCTCCTGAGTTGGTTATGCGTCGATCGTCGAGATCGTCAGCGTGGTTTCTTCCAGTACATCCAGCAGTACGCGGACGGTATCGAGTGAGGTAAAGGTCGTCACGCCGTTCTCGACCGCCGTCTGACGGATCGCAGTGCCGTCCTCATAGTGGACGCCGGACAGGATCGCTCTCGTATTGATCAGGTAGCTGACGTAGCCCGCTCTCAGCGCATCAAGCAGCTGGTTAGAGCCCTCGCTGAGCTTTCTCAGCGTCCTTGTTTTGATGCCGTGCTCGCGCAGTACCTTTGCCGTCAGGTCGGTACCCTCGATGTTGAAGCCGAGGTTGTAGAACCGACGGATCAGAGGGATCGCTTCTTCCTTATCTTCATCGGCAAGCGTCACGATGACGGTGCCGTAATTCTGTACCTTGGTACCTGCCGCGACGAGCGCCTTATACATCGCTCTCGACAGGCTCTTATCATAGCCGATCGCCTCACCGGTGGACTTCATCTCCGGAGAGAGGTATGCGTCCAGACCCTTGATCTTCTGGAACGAGAATACCGGCACCTTGACATAATATCTCTGCTTTTCCTCCGGATACAGGCAGAAGATGCCCTGCTCCTTGAGCGACTTGCCGAGGATGACCTCTGTCGCGATATCCGCGAGGCTGTAGCCGGTGGATTTACTGAGGAACGGTACGGTTCTGGATGAACGCGGATTGACCTCGATGATGTAAACGTTGTCGTGTTCATCGACGATGAACTGGATATTATACAGACCGATGATACCGATCGCTTTGCCGAGCTTTTTTGCATATTGCAGGATGGTTCCCTTGACCTTATCGCTGATGGAGAAGGAGGGATAGACGCTGATCGAGTCGCCGGAGTGGACTCCGGTTCTCTCGACCAGCTCCATGATACCGGGGACGAATACGTCTGCGCCGTCACAGATCGCATCGACCTCGACCTCTTTGCCCATGATGTATTTATCTACCAAGACGGGCTTATCTTCATCTATTTCAACCGCAGTTTTCAGGTAGTGTCTGAGATCCTCTTCCTTACTGACGATCTGCATCGCGCGACCGCCGAGGACGAAAGACGGACGAACCAGTACCGGATAGCCGATCTCCTCAGCCGCTTTCACGCCCGCTTCGATAGAAGTGACCGCATGACCTGCGGGCTGTGGGATACCGAGCTCTTTGATGATCGCGTTGAAGCTGTCGCGGTTCTCTGCTCTTTCGATCGCCGCGCAGTCGGTGCCGATGATCTTCACACCACGCTCCATGAGCGGCTGGGCGAGGTTGATAGCAGTCTGACCGCCGAGAGAAGCGATAACGCCCTCCGGCTGTTCAAAGTCGACGATCGCCATGACGTCCTCGGGCGTCAGCGGCTCAAAGTAGAGCTTATCTGCGGTGGTATAGTCGGTGGATACCGTCTCGGGGTTGTTGTTGATGATGATCGCCTCGTAGCCGGCTCTCTTGATGGTCTGAACCGCGTGGACGGTGGAGTAGTCGAACTCGACGCCCTGACCTATTCTGATCGGGCCTGCGCCCAGCACGATGATCTTTTGTCTGTCGGAGCGGATAGACTCGTTTTCCTGTTCATAGGTCGAGTAAAAATACGGCACATAACTAAGGAATTCCGATGCACAGGTGTCGATCATCTTCCAGACAGGCGTGATCCCTGCGTGCTTTCGCATTGCGCAAATCGTTTCTTCGTCGGTATTCCACAGTCGCGCGATCTCCCTGTCCGCAAAGCCCATGCGCTTTGCCTGATACAGCATATCTGTTTCCATCGGGCGGCGGCGCAGCGCATCCTCCATCCTCACGATATTCAGCAGCTTTTGCAGAAAGAACCGGTCGATCATGGTTGCGTTATGGATCTCATCGATCGGATAATCCCTGCGCAGCAGCTCGGCGATCGCAAAGATCCTGTCGTCGGTGTCCTTGGTGATGCAGTCGATGAGCTGCGCGGTATCTATGTGATCAAAGGATTCTTTGCGCAGATGATACAAGCCGATCTCGAGCGAGCGGATCGCTTTTAAGAGACTTTCCTCCGCTGTCCTGCCGACGCTCATAACCTCGCCTGTCGCCTTCATCTGGGTCGAGAGCGTATGCGGCACATTGTTGAATTTATCAAAAGGAAACCGCGGCATCTTCGTCACGATATAGTCGAGCGCGGGTTCAAAGGATGCGAGGGTGTTGGCGAGCGGGATCTCGTCGAGCCGCAGCCCTACCGCGATCTTCGCGCTGACGCGGGCGATCGGATAGCCCGACGCTTTCGACGCGAGAGCCGACGACCGCGAGACCCTCGGATTGACTTCGATGATGTAATAATCCATTGGTCGCGCAGCATTTGGTATTCCTTGTTCGTCAAGGTCTGGGACGGACAGACGACGATGCTGTCGCCCGTATGGACGCCGACCGGATCGAGGTTCTCCATGTTGCATACGGTGATGGCGGTATCGTTACTGTCCCGGATGACCTCGTATTCGATCTCTTTGTAACCCTTGACAGACTTTTCAATCAACACCTGATGCACGGGGCTGAGCGCAAACGCCTGCCTGCCGATCTCGATCAATTCTTCTTCATTATCGGCAAAGCCGCCGCCGGTGCCGCCGAGGGTGAATGCAGGTCGCAGAACGACCGGATAGCCGACAGCCTCGGCTGCTTTTTTTGCCTCTTCAAGGCTGTAGGTGATCTGAGAGGGGATGACCGGCTCGCCGATCGATTCGCACATCTCCTTGAACAGCTCTCTGTCCTCAGCGCGCTCGATGCTCTCTGACGAGGTGCCGAGCAGCTCGACGCGACATTCCTTCAGCACGCCCTTTTTTTGTAACTGCATGGCAAGATTCAAGCCGGTCTGACCGCCGATACCGGGCAGGATCGCGTCGGGGCGTTCCTTGCGGATGATCTTCGCGGCGTATTCGAGCGTCAGCGGCTCCATATAGATCTTGTCTGCGATCATGGCGTCGGTCATGATGGTCGCGGGATTGGAGTTGCACAGGATGACCTCATACCCCTCCTCACGCAGGGCAAGGCAAGCCTGCGTGCCCGCGTAGTCAAATTCCGCCGCCTGACCGATGACGATCGGCCCAGAGCCGATGACCATGATCCGTTTGATATCCTTTCTCTTAGGCATGAGCTTTTTCCTCCTCCATCAGCGCGATGAACCTGTCAAAAAGATAGCCGCTGTCCTGCGGGCCGGGCGCGGATTCGGGATGATACTGCACGCCGAAGGCGCGATCCTTGGCGCATTCGATCCCTTCTACCGTATGATCCAGCAGGTTGATATGCGTGACCGTCACCGGCGTATTGTGCAGACTGTTCGCGTCCACCGCGTAGGAGTGATTCTGCGAGGTGATCTCCACCTTATCGGTGCCGAGATCCTTGATCGGATGATTGCCGCCGCGATGGCCGAATTTCAGCTTGTAGGTGGAGGCGCCGTAGGATAGGGCAAGGATCTGGTGACCCAGACAAATGCCGAAGATCGGCGCTTTGCCGTGCAGCGCTCTGACGGTCTCTATCACCTCGGGAACATCGGTTGGATCACCGGGGCCGTTGCTGAGAAAGACCCCGTCCGGATGCAGAGCGAAGATATCTTTCGCGCGTGTGTTCCACGGAATGACCGTCACGCGGCATCCGCGCTTTATCAGCGAGCGCACGATGTTCTCTTTCATCCCGCAGTCGATCGCGACGACATGGAACCGTGCTTTTTCGCATTGATAGACTTCCACGCCTTTGCGGCTGACGCGCGATACCGCGTCGTAAGGCAGGATGGTTTCCTTCAGCTTTTGTACGGCTTTATCTATATTGACGTTCGCATCGGCGATCATCGCCCGACACGAGCCGACGTCACGGATATGACGCACGATCATTCTTGTATCAACGCCGCTGATACCGACGATACCGTAACGCATCATGATTTCTTCCAAGGTGTTTACGCTCCGATAGTTCGACGGCGCTCCGTTATATTCGCGCACGATCATCGCGCCGATGGTCGGGACTCTCGTTTCATAGTCATCCTCATTCAAGCCGTAGTTGCCGATCAACGGATAGGCGAACACCACGCCCTGATCGGTGTAGGAGGGGTCGGAGAGGATCTCCTGATATCCGACCGGAGAGGTGTTGAACACGATCTCAAAGCGCCTCTGCGCATCACTCCCGAAGCCGTTCCCATGAAAGATCGAGCCGTCCTCCAGTATCAGTACCTTATTCATCATTATTCACCCTTTCACTGATCTTTCTTTCAAAACGATCCTTTGTCGAAGATGACGGGATCGCAGTCGGATATTCGCCGCCAAAGCAGGCGGTGCAAAATCCCGTATCCTCTCCGGTCAGCAGTCTGACCTTCTCTATACTCAGATAACCGAGCGAAGTCACGCCGATCTCCTGCGCGATCTCACTGACCTTCATATGGTTGGCGATCAACACCTCGGCGGAGTCGATATCCGTTCCGTAGTAGCAGGGGCGGATAAACGGCGGCGCGCTGACGCGCATATGGATTTCTTTTGCACCGGCGTTCCAAAGAAGCGCGGCGATGCGGCGACAGGTCGTACCGCGCACGATGGAGTCGTCGATCAGCACCACACGTTTGCCCTTGACGACCTCGCGGATCGGATTGAGCTTGATTCCGACGCCCGCCTCACGATCCTCCTGACCAGGAGCAATAAAGGTGCGGGCGACGTACTTGTTTTTGGTGAAGCCTATCGCATAGGGGATGCCCGACTCCTGTGCATAGCCGATCGCTGCTTCCAATCCGGAGTCCGGTACGCCGATGACGATATCTGCGTCCACCGGGTGTTCCTGCGCGAGATAACGACCTGCCGTCTTGCGGCACAGACTGACAGAAGCGCCGTCGATGATCGAATCGGGACGCGCGAAGTAGATGTATTCAAAGACGCAGAAGCGCTTTTCGACCAACCGACAATGCGTGGTATCAAATCGGATCCCGTCACCGTCTACGATCGCCATCTCACCGGGCGCCAGGTCTCTGACAAGCGTTGCTCCGATGGCGTCGAGGGTGCAGGATTCTGACGCAAAGACGATTTTTCCGTCATCGGTTTTTCCGTAGCAAAGCGGACGGAATCCGTGCGGATCGCGCACGGCGATCAACTTTTGCGGTGAGCTGATAACGAGCGAGTACGCTCCCTCGATGTACTCCATCGAGGCGGATACCGCCCGCTCGATCGAGCCATACTTCAGGCGCTGTTGTACGATCATATAGGAGATGACCTCCGAATCAGTGGTGGTATGGAAGATCGCGCCCTTTTCCTCCATCTTCTTCCTCAGCTCGGAGGAGTTCGACAGATTGCCGTTATGACACAGCGCCATCCTACCTTTGTGGTGATTGACGAGCAGGGGCTGGATGTTCTGCATCAGCTTTGCGCCCGTAGTGGCGTAGCGGACATGACCGACCGCGATATTGCCCCTGCCGAGGGCGCTGAGCCGATCGCTTGAGAACACCTCGCTGACTAATCCTTCACCCTTTTTACAGCGAAACACGCCGTCGTCGTTAACGACGATCCCTGCGCTTTCCTGCCCGCGATGCTGAAGCGCATACAGAGCATAGTAGGTCAGCAGCGAAAGATCGTCGGGCGTCTTACTGTAAACGCCGAACACACCGCATTCTTCATGTACCTTTCCCATATCTGCCTCCAAAATAACAAAAAAAGACAAAGACCCCTTGGATATTCCAAGACGTCTTTGTCTTAACTGCGCTTATTATACGCTTTTTATTCGCATTTGTCAAACAACGATTTAATCAACATCAGATCATGGATTTTGAGTATCTATAACAGCCGGCTGAAAGAAAAAGTTCAAAGAATTCGAAACTTTTTTGAAAATTGCAAAGATTTGCAAAGAAGTTGCAAAGATCAACCTGATATACTTTAGTCACAGTCAAGGAGAAAGCGGTTGAGATTACCACGTCGCTTTCGCTCCTCGTAATGACAATTGAAAGGAGAAATCACCATGAAAAACTTATTCAATCTCAAAACCAAAACAGTCAGCAATAAAACTACCAATACAAATTCAACAAAAGGAGTGATTACAATGACCAACACCGGAACAAAGAAGCACGGCTTCAAGACCAGAATCATCGCAGGCATCCTCTCCATCATCACCATCTTCTCCGTATTCGGAGCAGTCACAACAACTTCCGCTTCCGCATTTGCGATCCCGGGAATCGCCGAAACCGTCCTCAGCACCACCTTCGGCTACGCGAAGGACGAGGTAATGAAGTTAGCCGGTCCCGAGCTTTCCAAGATGGGACTTCCTCCGATCCTGAACATCGTTCTCGGACTCAACGACGATGAACCCACCAATCAGGACATTCTCGACAAGATCGACAAGAGCACCGAAGAGATCAAAGCAGAAATCAACAAGGTCTTGGACGAGGTCAAGGAGCTCTCCACCCAGACAGCCACCTATCACACCCAGCAGATGAATCAGCTCAAGGCGATCAACAGCAACATCGACACCAAGGACTTCCGCGCTCAGGCGGACACCGTAGCGGCAGATTTCGCTCACGCTCTCAAGCGCATCGACGAA
>CACZAW010000085.1 GCA_902779225.1 uncultured Ruminococcus sp.
CGCTACGGTACCATCCCGGTCGTCCGCGAGGTCGGCGGCTTGAAGGACAGCGTATTCGACAGCGCAGACAACTACGGCAACGGCTTCACCTTCAAGAACTACGATATCGCCGATATGTGCAACGCCGTCAAGCGTGCTCTTGCCGGTATCTATGATAACGAGGGCTGGCATCAGCTAATGTGGCGCGCGATGATGAGCGACAACAGCTGGGAGCGCAGCGCACAGGATTATATCAACGTTTACGAAGATACCATGCACTGGCTCTAAGAAGCTGTCGTTGTGAGGATCGTTCGATTCCGCAATAAAACCTGACTCATTGACACAATTCATAATCTCTATACAAAAACGCCGCTTCGGTACTCTCCCGAAGCGGCGTTCCTTATGCTTTTTTCAGCGTATATCCTACGATAAAGCGTGCACTGTTGATTTCATCTAGCGTCATCGGTCGGAAGTCGTTACCGCCCGATCGAAAATTCGCCGAATAGTATTTATTTTCTTCTAAAGAATAATAAGCGCAATAAAAATGCATTCCCTGAAAGCGCCGATTCCATGTACATACGATGCCGATATCATTGGTCAGCAAGGCTGCTTTGAAGTCGTTAGGCGATTTATATTTCCTGTACAGAATATTCTTTTGACGAAAATACCTGCCAGGCGACCACGGCTTGGTGCCGAATGCACCGCCGAGCCATATCATGCGCAGCGCTTCCATATCGCGCAGAACATCGCAGAAATCCTGCTCCTTGCCAATATACTTCATCGCGTTATGGACGGCGACTGCTCCGCATCCGTTATCCCCGACAGAATACTTCTCGCCGAAGCGCAGAGACCGCACCCGAGCGTCGTTCTGATCAAAGATATACTCGCGATAGTCCGGCAGCAGATCGCGGTTTTTCCGATAGCGTTCTTCTATCCGCTCACGCTTCTTCATACGGTTTTACCTTGATGATACACGCGGCAGCGATCTCATCATCCTTATTATAGGCGAACAAGCGGATCTCGTCCCCGACATTCTCCCTGAATAACCGCAGCTCTTCCCGATAATACGCCTGATTGATATAGTGGATCTCAAAATCCGTGATAAAGTATCTGTCATAGAAATCCAGATCAAACGCGTTCATGAACATATCGATATAATGCAGATTGTTCATATGGCGGCTCAGGTCGATATCGGTATACGCAACGGTGTGCGTATAGCAGTACTCAAGATGATCGCCGGGCTTTAATCGGCGTGTGAACGGTCCTACCGTCATATTCCCCTCTGCCAGATCATCCGGCAGCTCGATGCGCGCCAGCCTCTCGATCTTATTCGCCTGCATATCTATGACACAGCTCTCGAGCCGCCCCTCACATAGAACGTCCTCTCCGCGGGTGATCCGCATTTCCTGCCACGACCGCACCGCATCGGTTTTTGATACCCAAGTCGCGATATGGATCATGTGGTCAAAATCGCATTTGTCATAGATTTTCAGCTTATATTTCGCATATACCCATGATACGCCGTACTTCTGAGGGATCTTGTTATTTCCCTTCCCCATCTCGTGATACATACCGGCGGCGATATCCTGAAAATAATAGAAATACCCCTTAGTAGAAACTAAACCGTCCGATTCGCTCTCGCGAAAGCGCGGCAAATAATCGATCTCATACATTTATACCACTCCCTCAATGTAGTCGATAACCTCAGTCAGGCTCGGCAAAACGACTTCCGCCAGCCCCTTGATCTCCTCATCCGGCTGCAAAATATCCGGCACCATGATCGGATGCATCCCCGCATTATGCGCACAGCGGATACCGTTAAAGCTGTCCTCGATGACATAGCATTTTTCAGCAGGAAAGCCCAGCTTTTCGGCAGCTGTCAAAAAGATCTCCGGATGCGGCTTGCTGTGGCTGACCATATCGCCGCAGATAACCGCTTCAAAATTCGCAAGCAGTCCTGCTTCACTCAGCATACGCCGAACGCTCTCTTCACGCGTCGAGGACGCCAGCGCCGTCGGGATCTGCTTTTCTTTTAAATAGGCAAAGATCTCGTGCACGCCCGGCTTGATATCAAAGCGGAGCTCTCTCATCTTTCGTCTGACAAGCGCATAATATTGCGCAAAATCAAAGTCAGCGCCGTAGGCTTCTTCAAATATCTCCTGACATCTCTTCAGGTTCACGCCGATGCAATCCAGATAAACCTGCTCGATGAAAGGATAGCCTTCATCCTCACATACTTCTTTAAAAGAATTATAGCACGCGCGCTCCGAATCAAAAATCACGCCGTCCATATCAAAGATGACGGCAATATCCGATAGCTTCATACTTTTCCTCCGAATCATAAAAGCATTATATCGCAAATCTTTGATTTTTTCAATGCCTGCCACTTGACAAATTAACAATTCAGGCGTATAGTAGGATTATCATATGAATATTTGTTCATATGTTCATTTATCAAACTATCGGAGGTCACTTATGATACACGACGAGCATAAAGATATCGTCAGCCATACCAAGGAGAAAATGCCGCCGACCGACACGCTGTTCGAGTTAGCCGACTTCTTCAAGGTTTTCGGCGACAGCACACGCATACGCATCATGTGCGCGCTGTTCGAGCAGGAGCTGAACGTCTGCTGTATCGCCGATATCGTCGGCATGGAACAAAGCACCGTATCCCACCAGCTCCGCGTACTCAGGCAGGAAAATCTTGTCAAGGTACGCCGCGAGGGCAAACAGAGCTACTATTCCCTTGAGGATGAGCATATCCAAAAGATCTTTGAGATGGGCTTAGAGCATATTTTGGAATGATACATCATTCCGGTGAATGGATAATGGAGAACGGTTGAGGGCGATCGCCGCCCGCACCAGATACTGAATAAGAGGTACTGATCATGAAGCATGAACTGATACTGGAAGGACTGAACTGTGCGAACTGTGCGGCTAAGATCGAGAAAAAGCTCGCCGATACGCCGGAGTACAGCAATGTACAGTTCTCCTTTGCCACAAAAGCATTATCATTAAATTGCGATAAAAGAAATATAACTGCTGACGTACAGGCGATCGTCGACAGCATCGAGGACGGCGTGACCGTCAAGACCGTCGAAGAAGCAGAAGCTCACGAAGAACAGCCTGAGAAGGGCGAGAAAAGCGAAAAGATCAAGATCGCCCTGCTGATCATCTCGGCTGTGCTGTTCGTCGCGGCATTTATCCTGCACTTTTTCGACAGCTTCGAGCTGCCATGCGCGATCCTCTCGGTCATCTCCGCTGTTCTCTCCGGCTACGAAGTCGTGATAGAGGGCGTCAAGTCGGTCATCAAGCGCAGGATAGACGAGACCACGCTCATGACCGTCGCTGTCATCGCGGCTATGGTGCTCGGCGAATTCGTCGAGGCGGCAGCCGTCACCGTCCTGTTCGGTATCGGAGAGCTGCTCGAGGATAAGGCGGTGGAAAAATCCCGCCGCGACATTCAAAAGCTCGCTGATATCCGACCCGACACGGCGTTAGTGATCGAAAACGGCGTCACCGACGAGATCCCGGCTAAAGATGTCGCCGTCGGCAGTATCGTAGAGATCCCGCCCCACACCCGCGTTCCGCTGGACGGCGTGGTGATCGAGGGCAGTACGACCGTCGACGCCTCCTCCCTGACCGGTGAATCCGCTCCCGTTGAAGTCACGGTCGGCGCAGAGCTGCTCAGCGGCATGATGAACAATGACCGCACCATCAAGATTAAGACCGCAAAGCCGTATGCCGACAGCGCCGCAACACGCATCGTCAAGCTGGTCGAGGAAAGCGCGAAGAGATCTCCCGCTTTGCGCGCATCGATACCCCCGTCGTTATCCTTCTCGGCGTACTGATCGCAGTCATCCCCTCGCTCATCACCGGCGACTGGGCGACATGGATCCACCGTGCGCTGGTGTGTCTGGTCGCGTCATGCCCCTGCTCCATCGTCATTTCCGTTCCTCTCTCCTACTTCGCGGGCATCGGCGCTGCGTCCAAGGCGGGCGTGCTGATCAAGGGCGGCAAGTTTGTCGAGGCGCTCGCCAAAGCAAGCTGCTTTGCGTTTGACAAAACCGGCACCTTGACGGATAATCATATTTCTGTTAAGGAAATTAAATCTTTATCGAATTATTCCGAAAAAGAAATATTACAAATCGCATATTCCGTAGAAGCCCACTCCGCTCATCCGATTGCCGCGGCAATACGCGATTATGCGAAGGAGAATCATATTTCTAAATTAGAATTAAAAGATCATGCCGAGCTATCCGGCAGCGGCGTGACCGCCTCGGACGGAGAGCATATCTATTCCGTCACGAAATCCGCCGAATACACCGCGACAGCCGTCACAAAGGACGGCGCTGTGATCGGATTGATCTCGATCGCGGAGCGTCCGCGTCCGGAGGCAAAGGACGTACTGGAAAAGCTGAGATCACTCGGCGTCAATCAGCTTGTCATGCTCTCCGGCGATAAAGAAGCGGCGTGTCAAAAGGTCGCTAGCGAGCTTTCTATCACGGATATCCACGCCGAGCTGCTCCCCGAGGACAAGGTGCGGTGTGTCGAAGACATGATCAAAGCGAACGGAAGCTGCTGCTTTGTCGGCGACGGCATCAACGACGCGCCGGTGCTGACGCGCTCCGACTGCGGTATCGCGATGGGGCTCGGCTCAGACGCGGCGATCGAATCCGCCGATGCGGTTCTCTCCGCGCAAACGCTGACCGCGCTGCCGAGAGCGATCCGTATTTGCCGCAAAACCATGAACACCGTGCGCGGCAATATCGCCTTTTCATTGATCGTCAAGGCGCTGGTCATCATCCTTGCTGCCTTCGGTATAGCGCCTTTGTGGCTGGCGGTTGTCTCCGACACCGGCGTATGCCTGATCTGCGTACTCAACGCGGTTCGTCTGATCAAGCGCAAAGCCTCCCTTTTCTAAGGGAGGTAGCACGAAGTGCCGGAGGGTTGCTGTATTCCTACCTGTTTTCGCATAATATCAACCCTCAGTCGCTGTCGCGACAGCTCCCTTAGGAAAGGGAGCCTAACAAAAAACGGCTGCTCCGATTTATTCGGAACAGCCGTGTTTTTACTATGAACGAGACAAGTTTATTTCTCACGCATTTTGGATGTAAACAGGATCACCGACAGCACACATATGACGACAGTATACGCCAAAACGATCCATAAATGACCCTCGGCAAAAACGCCTTGGAAGTCGCCGTGCAGCACGGCTTTCAGCATTTCGACCGCATGATAGAAGGGCAGGATCTGACAGACCGTTTTAAATGCGCCGCCGACCAGATCGACGCTGAACCATGCGCCGGACGTCCACGCCGTCAGATTGGTGATCAAAGCGCCGCAGATACCGCCTACCTGCTTTTCATTCAGTATGGTGCCGAGCAGCAGTCCCAGCGCCGTAAACAGTAACGCGGGCAGCAAGGACAGCAGGATCGCCCACAGGATATTCACGGTGAATTCCAGTCCCAGTATCAGCGCAAAGGCGTAACAAACCACGCTTTGCAGCAGCGCGATCGGGAGCAGCGGCAGCACATAGCCGATGATATAGTCGACCGCTGTCAGCGGTGTTGTGAACAATCGCTGCAACAGCGACGAGCCCCTGTCCTTAGAGAGCAGCAAACCGCCCATCAGGGTCAAAAACGACATTGCGAACACATTGATGCCCGGCGTTAGCTGATCGATCTTAAAGTTATCCGGGCCGTGACCCGCAGGGATCCCGCTGTTGATCGCGGACAAAAGCAAGAGCACCGCCACGGGCATACCGATCCCGAATGCGATCGTCAGCGGATCCAGTATGATCTCCTTTGCGGTACGTTTGGTAAACGCTATCCACCTCATGCGCGCACCTCCTTTACCAGCTTGACGAACGCAGCCTCCAGATCATCCTCGCCGGCTGCTTTTTTGATCTCTTCCTTGGTGCCGACGGCAACCAGCCTGCCATCCTTCATAACGGCAAGGCGGTCGCACATTTCCTCCGCCTCCTCCAGATAATGGGTGGTCAGAATGATCGTCAGCTCGCCCTTGATCGCTTTGATCGCATCCCACAGCTCGCTGCGGGCGATCACATCCAGACCGAGCGTCGGTTCATCCAGGAAAAGTACGCTCGGCGAGTTGATCAGCGCCATCGCGATCGACACGCGGCGCTTATAACCGCCGGAGAGCTTTTTCACGCGCTTATCCATCACATTCCGCAGACCCAGCGCGTCGCGCAGCTCGGCGATCCTTTTTTCGGCAGTCTGCTTATCCATGCTGTAGATGCCCGCCATCATTTTGAGATTTTCTCTGACGGTCAGCGCTTCGGCAACAGCAGTCTCCTGCGGAGAGATCGCGATCCTCTCGCGGATCTTCTGCTTATCGCCGAGGATACTGTAGCCGGCGATCTCTGCGTCGCCCGAGGTAGGGACTGTCAGCGTCGACAGCATTTTGATGGTCGTGGTTTTACCGGCTCCATTCACGCCGAGCAGACCGAACAGCTCGCCCTTCTCGATCTCCAGGCTGAGTCCGTCGACTGCGGTAAGATCTTTATAGCGTTTTGTCAATGACTTCAGCTTGATTTCAGTCATTTGACCACTCCTTCCTTATTCTGAAAGCGACCGAGTAACCCGAGGTAAGCATCCGTCAGTATTTCGCTCGCTTCTTCTGCTTTGTATTCTTGAAAACCCGTCGCATACATGACGGCAAGTCCGTGTACCAGCACCCACAGCACAGTATGTAACTGCCGTGCCTGATCGTATGACAGACCGTTTCTTTCCCGCATCACGGCGATGATCTTTTCGCTTTCGGCGGTATCATCATTCTTTTCTTTGCCGGTACGGTCGCGCATATAGAGCAGCTTGAACAACTGCGGCTCGTCCACCGCAAACTCGATATACGCCATGCCGCTCGCCTTATACGGAGGAAATCGTCCGCTTTGCATGGCGGCAAATGTCCGCTGAGCATACATGGCATAGGCTTTTTCCAAAACAGCGCGGCGCAGACCATCCATATTCGGAAAGTTCGAAAAAATCGGCTGGGTCGAGCATTTCAGCCGTGCGGCGACAGCGCGCGTCGTCAGCGCCTCTGTCCCCTCTTCGCGAACCAGTGCCAAGGCGGCGTCAAGGATATCGTCACGCGTGACCTTAACTTTAGGAGGCATAGCATCCCCTTCTTTATATAACACTTGTTATATTATAAATCAAAGATGATAATTTGTCAACACCATACACGATTATTGACACTGACCGAGATTTGATTTACAATAAAACCAATCAATACGTCGACCGACTTCCTTTTATCATGGAAGGCTGCGTATGTAAAGGAACATACACGATGGCTAACAATCAAAAAAGCAACCGAACCAAATCCGAATATCGGCCGAGCACCATGCCCGGCTTTCTCGTCAGCTGTTATCTGATTTTGATGTTCAGCGCCTTTCCCCTCTTCCTCACCAATCAGTATGCGCACGCGCGCACCGATAAGTATTACTTTTACCTGATCCTCTCGGGACTGATGATCGTATCGGTCGTCGTCACCTCACTGATGGATTACTTTGAGGAAAAGCGTTTTCGCAAGCCCGACTCGCGCTTTTTGCCGATGAGCGCTGCGGATGTCTCCTTTTTGTGCTTCTACGGCTTTGCGGCGATCTCCACCCTGCTGTCCGACTATCCGCTGAACAGCTTTCTCGGCGATTTTCAAGGCGGCGGACGAAACAACGGACTGCTGTTGATGACGTTCTATCTGCTCGTCTACCTGGTGATCACGCGCAGATACGTCTTTAAGGACTACGTCATCGGGATATACCTGGTTTTTTCGTCGCTCGTCGCATTTTTGGCGATCG
The DNA here is from genome assembly GCA_902779225.1 of uncultured Ruminococcus sp. Taxonomy (GTDB): domain Bacteria; phylum Bacillota; class Clostridia; order Oscillospirales; family Acutalibacteraceae; genus Ruminococcoides. The sequence goes on from CACZAW010000085.1 coordinate 7,802, forward strand.
TCAACTACTTTTTCATCGACATTCTCAGCGTATACGCCGGATATCTCGATCTGTGGAAGCTGTTTGACGGCACCCCCGGCAAGACGAACGTCATCATTGATTTCGGCAGTACGATCGGCAATAAGAACCTGATCTCCGCATTCATGTGTATGTTCTTGCCCATCGCGGTGATGAGCTTTGTTCTGATCGACAAGCGATGGATGCGCATCCTCTCCGGCGTCGCGATCGGCTTTGCGTACTGCGGACTGCTGTGCGCCGACTCCGCCTCCGGTATGCTCGGACTGTTCGTGATACTGCCGATCATGGCGATCTTTGCCTCGCGCCGGTATACTACGTTAAAATGGTATCTGCTCGCGCTGACGATCCTGTTTGCTTCATCAAAGCTGCTGCGGCTGTTCTCACTCATCATGGGCGATCGCAGCAAGGGATTTGAATTCATGCAGGAATCCCTGATCTACGGCAGCGCCGCCTATATCCTGATCGTAGTTTTCGGGATCCTGTTCATCCTCATGCAGGTGTTCGAAAAGAAGATATCGCCGCATTATCCGCAAAAAGCGGTTACAATCACTCTGACCGTGCTGACAGTCGGCGCTGTTCTCGCGGCGATCGGCGCCGTCGTCTACTTCTCCTTTATCGCACCTACCGCCGAGCTGAACGAAAATGCAGCCGGACTGCTGCGCTTTGATGAAAACTGGGGTACCCACCGCGGCTATTACTGGATCAAAGGCGTCGAGCAATATCAACGCTTCAACTTCCTCCATAAACTGTTCGGCAACGGCCCCGACAGCGTCTATGTCGTCATGGAGCCCCTATTCTCCGAGATCGCGGCGCGCTTTGACGAAGGCACAACCGACTGCGTCCACAACGAGTTCCTCAACTACTTTATCACGCAGGGCGCGCTGGGACTGCTCGCCTATCTGTCGCTGCTCGGCACGGTCGCGGTTCGCGCCTTACGCCGCGCAAAGAACAACCCCATGATCCTGATCTTCCTTTCGGCGGTCATCTGTTATGCCGTCCAATCGGTCGTCAACCTCTATCAGCCGATCACGACCTCGCTGTTCTTCATCTTCCTCTCTCTCACCGAAGCGCTGAACCGACAAACGCCGTTATCATCACGAAAGAAAGCATAAAATCGCCCCCATCTTATCAGGTCGATAGGATGGGGGTTAATTCATGCTTTGATTCTGCTCATTCTTTCTTTTTGCCGGTCTCCATCGCTTCTTTCAGCGATTTGACCGTTCCGTCGGGATAGCGAACGTCCATATTATCGAGGCGCTGCTTAAAATTCTTGCGAAAGCCTTTCAGATAGATCGCATACAGCTCCTTCTGACGCTTTGTCTCTTCCTCATCCAAGCCCTCTGCCTTCTTCTTTTTAGCCAGGGCGTTGATCTCCTGTAACAATTCCTCATAACTCAGTTCTTCGGGCTTTTTCATCATTTATCCTTTCCGACTGTCCAGATAGTCTTGCAAAATGATCGAAGCCGCTACGGCGTCGACCTGTTTTTTGCGTTTTTTTCCATATACTTCCTTCGCGCCTAAGTACGCGTGCGCGGTGATGGTCGTGCCGCGCTCATCCTGCATATGATACGGCACGCCGCTAAGGTCGCTGATCTTCTGCGCCAGCTCTCTTGCGCGGATCGCGCTCTCGCCCTCGGAGCCGTCCATGTTCTTCGGCAACCCGACGACCACCAGCTCCGCATGATTCTCTTTGATTTTGTCAGCGACCTTTTGCACCAGCCGCTCGTCGTTATATTCCTCTATCACACACAGACTGGATGCGAGAAATCCGCTTTTATCGGATATCGCCAGCCCCGTCCGGGCATGACCCAGATCTACTGAAAGTACAATCATACTGCAACCATCCTAATAATAACTCAACATCACGGTAACGGCGGAACGCTCCTCGTTGGGATAATACGACATATTGCTGTTGTCGATCTCATACCCGCTGAGCCAATCGTTCACCGTATCCGCATAGCCGAAGAAATACTGCGGCGATTCTTTGAACAAGACGCTGATCGCCTCGTCATAATCCAACGCCTCCGGATCAATATAGAAGGTCAAAAATGACTGTTGATCCAGCGCCGCCTTATACAGCGCCTCAATCACATCGTCTCCGTCATAATCGCTCAGATGCGCGCATTCAAAGCGATAATACTCATACTGCGTGCTGCTGCACTCGGGCAAAAAGATATTGATCGCGATCGAGCTGTAGGTCTCATCACCGTTGATCTCATTCTCGCTCAGCTGATCCGGCGTCTTAGAGGGCGCATGATCCTGATTCATCATCTTGCTGTCAAGGTTGAAATACTGATAACGGCGGTAATCATAAAGCTGATCGTCCCACGTCGGATCGACAAAATACCAGCTGCCGTCTATGCAAACCGCGTTCCACATATGAAGATCCTCGTCGCCCTGACTGTCGTATCCCATACCGGTGATACCGACGCAGTCCACGCCCAGTCCGCAGCACATCAGCTGCATCGCGCGCGCATAACCCTCACAAACCGCCTCTCCGGTGACCAGCGCGCCGTAAACGATATAGGCTTCCGCATCTTTATCATCGGTATCATGCACCTTGGCAGCCTCTTTATCATACTCGCAGACCTCGCCGAGCCTGTCGTGTACAAATTTTTCGCGCTCATATTCCGAGTACCCGGCAGGGATCTCGGCATAGACCGCATTGACTGCCTCGCGGATCCTGCTTTGCATGGATTTTATTTCTTCAGGAGAATAAATCGAGCGCATCTGCACGGCGGTATAGCCCTCCTGCTGATTGACCAGCTGATAGATCGTACCGGACAGCCAAAACAGATCGGGGTTATCGTCATACAGCGCCTTAGCCGCTACGCGGATATCCGCAGACGACAGGACGTAGCCATCCACGATCGCCTGTTTCGTTTTATACAGCGCCTCATCGCTGTCCGTATCGGGATAAACGTCATGGACGTTTTCATACAGCGCGTCATACAACGCCTGCTGCCCTTCATCGAGATTCTCATACGAATGGCGCGGATGGATCGGCGTATAAGCGGAGGAATAGGTATAGTTTCCTTTATTCAGATTGATATATTCGGCGTCGTTGCTCTCGGGTATCCCGCGCGGCGGCTCGGAGGCAGGAGTAAAATGCAGCTTTATCCTGTCGATCAATCCGCACGAGGACAGCGCAGTCGCAAACAACGCCAGTATCAGTATCAGAGCGACAGCTCTAAAAAATCGTGTCATGAACGCCTCTAAAACTAGAATTCATTTTCGCTGATGGGCAGGGTCGCAACGGCGTTGAGGTCGGATTTTGCCAGATGTCCGGCAAGGTATTCATAATACGCCTGCGCACCCACCATCGCGCCGTTATCGCCGCAAAGCGATTTTTCCGGCATATACAGCGCATATTTGCCTTCACAGCGCGCCTGCAGTTCCCGGCGCAGCAGAGAATTCGCCGATACGCCGCCTGCAATCACAAGAGTAGTATACCCCAGATCCTCTGCCGCAAGCAGGAAGT
>CACZAW010000086.1 GCA_902779225.1 uncultured Ruminococcus sp.
TGAGCATCCTGCGGTCATTCTGATCGAGCCCCAGCTCGTCGATCTCCAGCTTATCGAGCGCGGTCTGAGCGACCTCGAGGTTGACGATACCGTCGCCGATGACCTCGGAAAAGTCGCGAACGCGCTTCAGCAGGCGATTGGCGATACGCGGCGTACCGCGTGAGCGTGACGCGAGCTCCAAGGCGCCTTCCTCATCAATACGGATATTCAGTATTCCCGCCGAGCGGGTGATGATCTTCGCCAGCTCCTCGGGGGTATACATTTCCAGTCTGAGAACAACGCCGAAGCGATCTCTCAGCGGAGCGGTCAGCTGACCCGCGCGGGTCGTCGCACCGACTAAGGTGAAACGCGGCAGCGGCAAATGATACGACGCCGCCATCTGACCCTTGCCGGTGATGATATCGATCGCAAAATCCTCCATCGACGGATACAGGATCTCTTCGACCGACCGCGACAGGCGGTGTATCTCGTCGATAAACAGTACGTCGCCGGGGTTCAGATTGGTCAGCAGCGCCGCCAGATCGCCGGGCTTTTCGATTGCAGGGCCGGATGTGATGCGGATATTCACGCCCATTTCATTGGCGATGATGCCGGAGAGCGTGGTTTTGCCGAGTCCGGGAGGTCCGTACAGCAACACATGATCCAGCGATTCGCCGCGCTTTTTCGCCGCCTCGATAAAGACCTTGAGGTTTTCCTTCGCCTTATCCTGACCGATATACTCGTCCAGTGTTTTCGGGCGAAGCGGGTTATCCGAATCCAATGTATCCGACGGGATCTCAGAGGTATCCATCAATCTGTCCTCATAATCCATCTCAAAATCAGTGTTATAATCCATTGATAAGTCCTTTCATTACGCCATCTGCCGCAGGGTTGCGGTGATCATCTCTTCGACCGACAGGTTCGAGTCGAGCCGCGACAGGATAGGCGTGACGTCAGCGGCGGAATATCCGAAAACGGCGAGCGCGGCAACAGCCTTGGAGACATTGCCGGTATCTGCGATAACAGACCCTTTGCTGACCTCAAAGCCCTCGGCGCTCACACCCTTGATCTTATCCTTGAGTTCGAGTACGATGCGCTGCGCCAGCTTGGGACCGACGCCGTTTGCGCGGGTCAGAGTTTTGCTGTCGCCGGCGGAAACGCACATCGCGATCTGCTCCGAGCTGAGTTCCGAGAGTATCGCCAGCGCGACCTTCGGACCGACGCCGGTGATGCCGATCAGCATCCGAAAGGTGTTCAGCTCCGATTTTGTCGCAAAGCCGAACAGCTCCATCGCATCCTCGCGCACGTTCATATGGGTATACAGCATGACCTCGCTGTTCAGCTTCAATTGTTTTTGAGTCGAAATCGAGGTCTGGACGCGATAGCCGACGCCGCCGCATTCCACGACGGCAAAGCCCGCCCCCATCAATATCAGTGTTCCTCGCACAGAGTATATCATGTGTCATTCCTTCTTTTCATCAGCAGGCGGCGCAGATCGGTTCCTGCAGCCTGAGTATGGGTGATGGCGATCGCCAGCGCATCGGCGGTATCGTCGGGCTTCGGCACCTCTTTGAGATGCAGCAGCCGCCGCGTCATTTCCATCACCTGCGGTTTTTTTGCTTTTCCGTAGCCAGCCACTGCGGTCTTGACCTGCAGGGGCGTGTATTCATATACCGGGATCCCCGCCTGACGCGCCGCTAGTATGATCACACCGCGCGCCTGAGCAACCAAAATGCCGGTGGTGACGTTGGTGTTGAAATACAGCTTTTCGATCGACATCGCATCGGGACGCGAACGGCGTATCACCTCGACCGTATCGTCATAGATACGCTGCAGGCGGTCGTCGAAGTCGGTATGCGCCTCGGTCGTGATCGCGCCGAAGGCGATCGGCCGAAAGCTGTTTTGCTGATATTCAATCACACCCCAGCCGACGATCGCATAGCCGGGATCGATACCGAGAATGATCAATCGATTCCCTCCCGAATAATTAAAAATAATTCCAAATCAGAATTATAAATCAAAATAGTTCATAAGCCCACATTTTGACAGTTTATTATAGCACATAAACATCTCATTATCAACAAAAAACAGAAAAAAACCGCCGAAAACAGCGGTTTATTCTCTCAAAATTTTTATGTTTTTTCACGGTGTTTTAGGCGCAAAGCTTACTTTTTCACCTGAGCGGTCACAAACTTTCTCACAACGTGGAAAACGACGGCGCCGACCAGGTTACCGACTGTCACCAAAAGGATATACACGATGCCCTTCCCCGTGTACAGTTGTCCGGACGCCGCAAAATAAAACATATCGGCAACGGAATGCTCAAAGCCGCACAGGATGAAGGCGGGGATCGCGGTAAATACGATCAGATACTTGTTGAAGGCTTTTTTATCGTCGTCGGATCTAAAGAAATCAACGGCGATATAGACGAGTATCCCGCAGAGAGCGCCCAATCCGATCGTTTGAAGCGGCAGCTGCTCCAGCTTAGCGGTGCAGATCTTATCGGCAACCTCAGCGAGGGCGGGCTTTGCATTCGCGACCAGCGCGCCCATGCCCATACAGCCGAGCAGATTGCCCACCCAGATCAGGCAAAGCAAAAGAATATAAGAGGGCTTGTTTTCCAATAAATACGCGGTTTTACCGGTGAACAGCAAAAAGCCGTTCAGCAGGATCACCGTCAGCCCCAGTGAAAACAGGATCGCGCCGACGACCTTGCTCTCGCAGGCGAGATATACGCCGCCGCCGAACGAGATCATAACGCCCGCAAGGATCGCGGACACAAGATTTTGTAGTTGTTTCATATTATCACCCACCGCATTATACCAGATATTGCGTGGGTAATCAATACTAATTTTCGACTTTTTTCTCCAATATGACGGCGGCTCCGTCATAGCTTAGTTCTACACTGTCACCGTGCAGCACATAATCAAAGCGGTAACTGACGTCGTCCTCTTCGTTGATGATCACAAGGCTGTCGTTCGTCAGCGAGCAGATTCCCATAATATCCAAGGAAAAATCGCTGTTTTCCGCAGTGAACGCCGCTTCGCCGTCGTAAAACGACAGGGTCGCTTTATTGCCGTTCTCCATCGTTGTTTCCCAGTCGAAGAGCCTGATCTCGTCGCGCTGACCTGCTACGACCTTTGTACAGCCGCCGAGCATCAGACAACAGGCGCATATCAGCGCCATAAGCCTCAATCGCATCGCTATCACCACTAGGAATATATGCGAAAAGAAGGCAGAATATGCAAAAAAGGCAGCCGATCGGCTGCCTGGGAGTGATGAATTATCAGGATACACCCTGTGTTCTTTTGCGGATCATGGTAGCCTGGAAGCCCTGAGCGGACATAAACAGGCAAATAATATTCAAAACCAGCGTAATGACTGCGCCGATGGAAATATACGGAGCAAAGCCGAATGTGATCACTGCCGCGCAAACAACGGCGCAGAGACCGGACACGACAAACTTGACCTTTGACTTAGAGTCAAGCACGCAGAAAAAGAACGCGACGATCGGAAAAATCACCAAAACTCCGCCGGCAAGTGCAAGCGGAATGCCGCCATTCAGATGATATCCGCCGGGATTCACCAACAGATTAAAGGCGGTGACGGTCATTTCGCGATAAGAGCCGTCGACCTCAACGGGGCCCTGCAAAAACGGGATCGCCGTGCATATGGTCTGAATAAAGAACATTACCGCGAGAAAATAACGCACCCTGCGTTCGGAAGGGGATTCTACCCTTTCTTCAACATCGGTAAACCTAGCCATAATATCACCTGCTTTACAAATCTTGTACTATCATAGCACAGAATGCGGAAGAATTCAACAGTTTTATTACCGGAAAGTAACAGTCAATAATACAGGACGATCGACACGGATTCGTTAGGTTTATTGACATTATAATAAAAAATGATATAATACTGCTATATCAAGATATGGGAGGTATCATATGCACTGGATACACGATACGGTATTTTACAATATATATCCGCTGGGCTTCTGCGGTGCGCCGAAGGAGAACGACTTTCAGCTGGCCTATCGGCTGGATAAGCTCTATGACTTTATCCCCCACTTCAAAAAGATGGGCGTCAACGCGATCGTATTCAATCCCGTTTTTGAAAGCACCAGGCACGGCTATGACACCATCGACTATTATAAGATCGACAGCCGCTTAGGCGATAACGAAAGCTTCAAAAAAATCTGTGACGCGCTGCATCAAAACGGTATCCGCGTGCTGCTCGACGGCGTATTCAACCATGTGGGCAGAGATTTCTTTGCCTTTAAGGATATCCAGCAGTACGGCTACGGTTCGATCTACTGCTCATGGTTTGAAAACATCCGCTTTGACGGTCAAAGTCCTTACGGCGATAACTTTACCTACGAGGGTTGGGCGGGTCACTACGATCTGGTCAAGCTGAATTTACAGAACGAATTCGTTGTTGACCACCTGCTGAGCGCGGTCAGATTCTGGATTGAGGAATTCGGCATCGACGGTCTCAGGCTGGACGCGGCAAACTGCATCGATATCAATTTCTTTAAAAAGCTGAAAAATCTGTGCAAAGAGCTAAAGCCCGATTTCTGGATGTACGCGGAGATCGTCGGCGGCGACTATAACCGCTGGGCAAATCCCGAAACGCTGGATTCCGTCACCAACTATGACATCTATAAGGCGCTGTACTCCTGCCACAACGACCGCAATTACTTTGAGTTTGCCCATTCGCTCGACAGAGAGTACGGCGACTGGGGTATCTACAAAAATCTGTATCTGTATAATTTCGCCGATAATCACGACGTTACGCGTGTCGCGAGCATCATACGCGATAAGGCGCTGCTCAAAAATGTCTACACCATGCTGTACACCATGCCCGGCGCGCCGTCGATCTACTACGGCAGTGAATTCGGCGTTGAAGGCAGGGTCGATCGACACTCCGACTATGATGTGCGGCGCGAAATGAATCTGAACGCGTTGGAAAATCCCGATTATGAGCTGTTTGAGCATATCTGCAAGCTCGGTAGGATCATGCACACGCTGGAGGTCTTTCAGACGGGCAGCTATAAAAACGAAACGATCCAGCTGGAACATCTTTGCTATTCGATGAAAACCGACAATCAGAAAGCGTACGTCCTGCTCAACCAGAGCAACGAGCCGCGCAGGATCGGCATCCACACCGGATACAACTGCGTTTTGACGGATGTTCTGAACGACAATGAACAGTATCCGTCAAACGGGTATGCGGAGATCATCATCGAGCCCAAAACCTCGAAGATCCTGCTGGAAAACGACGGCAGCTTTCGGATGACCTTTGACGAAATTGAAAACACAAAAGAGATCGCAGAAGCCTCCCCCGCTCCCGACGAAATCGCCGACGACGAGCCGGAATTGATTCCGGAAGAGATTACCCCGGGCAAATACCGCCATTTCAAGGGAAATGAATATGAGGTCGTCGGCTTTGCCAAGGACAGCGAGACGACGGAAAAAATGGTTATCTATCGCGCGCTGTACGGCGAGAAGGAACTATGGGTACGGCCGTATGAGATGTTCCGCGAGATCATCGAACGCGACGGCAAAAAAATCAGACGATTTGAAAGAATCGAGTAATAAAAGGGCTATCGCATTAAGAGTAGCGATAGCCCTTAACTCTTGTCATCCTGAGCAAAGCGAAGGATCCTACAGTGCAATTTTTCCAAATTGATAACATCTTATATGTGTGATATCACGGAAAAGTCAGCACTTTCAGATTCTTCGGCGACGCCTCAGAATGACATTTTTTATTTACTTGTTATACGATTAAACCGAAGCGCGGAAATAATACTGCTTGCCGACGCGGAGGACTCGGCCGTCAAGACCCCATTGATCCTTATCGTGATCATTCGTCTTTCCGTTGATGGTGATCGCAAGCGTCTGCTTATCAAAATCAACTTGGTAGGTTCCGTTGAATTCAGTCGCGTGGTTGATATACTTATAGCTGCCGTCGGCATTAAAGGTCACAACATCGCCGACTACACCGATCCATTCGCCGACAAGCGACTCGCCGGAGGACTGATGGATCGTATCGCTGCCGCACAGGCAGTCGTCGCCGAGATACATGATATCGTCAATGATATAAACACAGCCGGTGAAATTCGGGATCTTTTTCGCAAGCTCGTTAAAATTGTACTGCCACTGGCCGTTTTGCATACGCGCCATCATACCGACAGCATCCTTGCTGCACTGATAGACATAGGTCTTCTTGGGGTTAACCAATGTGAGCAATCCGTCTTTGAACGTGTAGGTAAACTCAACGGATTTTTTACCTTCCTTCTGATAAAGCGCAGTGCCGTTCTTGTCAAAGGTATAGGTAAACGGAACGCCTTGCTCGGTGTAAGAATACCACTTACCGACAAGTGATTTTTTCATCATCTCTATGTCCTCTTTATCACAGGGAGTAATTTCCGTAAGAGTCGGCTTCTGCGTTTCCGCCTCAGCAGCAATCGAATCGGATTTTTTTGTTTTATCGGTAAATATGCCGCCGTTATAAAAGAACAAATAATAACCGACAGCCGCGGCGATCGCCAGAATCAAGATCACCGCAGCGATAACGCCGGTATGCTTTTTCTTTTGCTGTGTTTTTTCTTTTGCCATTGTGATATCCCCTTTCCGGCGGATCATACGCCGGTATTTCATGCTGTTATAAAAAACAGCAGAGATTCATATCTGAACATTACATAAATATACGCCCACAAAGGATATGGGCGTATATCATGTCGGTATTGATTATTCGGCTACGTTGCCTTCGTAGATAAACTTCGCAAGATCCTTACGAACCTGATCCCAGTTATCGATAACGATAACCGACTGACCGTCCTCAGTTTTACCGTAGCGCCAGTTACCCTCGGTCGGAAGGGTCATTTCGACCAGCTCGTACTTCATAAAGGTAGGCATATTGGATACCAGGAAGGTGATATCCGACTTTTTCAGATTGGTGGTAACAAGCGGGCCGACCTTGTTGACGATCTCGACCAGATTGCCGATATTCGCGTCGTTCTTCAGCTTATCGATCACCGTCTGGATCAGCTTGCGCTGACGCTGGGTACGATCCCAGTCGTCGCCGGAGAAGCTGTAATCGGGATTGCCGCCGAGGTTTTCTTCACCTCTGTCGCGCGCATACCAAAGCGCCTGATAGCCGTCAAGATGCATTTTCTGCGTCTTTTTATTCTTATCGTATTTCAAAAAGCTCGTACGGTCAGTCTGATCGTTGACGTCGATCTGAGCGTTGATATACTCGATCTCCTCCAGATTCAGCTCGATATCGATACCGCCGAGGATATTGATGATCTCACGGAAGGAATCGAAGTCGACCGTCGCAAAATAGTCGACCTTGGGGCCGAAGTTGGATTCGATCGTCGCGATCGACAGCGCCTCGCCGCCGAGCGAATACGCAGCGTTGATCTTATCATCGCCGAAGTTCGGGATCGTAACGTAGGTATCGCGCTGGAAGGAGGTCAGCTTGATCTTTTTCTTGATGGTGTCGATGGACATCAGGATCATCGAGTCGGAACGGCCGAA
>CACZAW010000087.1 GCA_902779225.1 uncultured Ruminococcus sp.
TAGCGCGCCTGATAAAAAATACAACGACGCGTATTTCAAGGATCATACCCTGATCGGCGTTTATCTGCGCCTGTCGGATATGGGCTGGCGCGTGTACCTCGATGGGGCAAAGATCGACGTCAACGGCACGCTCACGCTCGACTTCACGGCGAAAAATGAAGAAGAAATTGAACCGCACAACGAGGCGCGTTTTATCCTCGTTGAGATCAGCAGCGCTTTTAACGATGATATCAAGGACGTCAAGGTCAATATCGAGTCCGTCGAGGAGAGCGTGTCATCGCCGGTCTATACCGAGATCCCTGACGAATCCGCGCAGATGACGATTCCCGACACGCCGGCGAATCAGGGCTACCGCGTCCTCGATACGACGTCCATCCCGATATCTGCGCCGAGTATTCACACACTGAATCTGAGCAGCAGTCCTCTCAAGGGCTTCAGCAGCGGAAAAAGCTACGTCATGATCCTGAGATCGCGCGCCGGGCTCGAAAGCCTGCTGCCCGGCTTTGACACAGAGGGCAAATACAACGACGCGTATTTCAAGGATCATGCGATCGTCGGAATGATCGCTCATGACGACGGTGACGACGGTCATGCCGAGATCGGCGTAACGGCGTCAAAGGACAACAGCCTTTATGTACAGGCGAGCGTCGTCGATCCGGATTACGGCGGCACGATCCCGACATTGTGCCCGATCATCACTCCCGTATGGGCATTCGTTCAGGTACAGAAAAGTGATGTTGCTCAGGTAAGAGACATCAAACTGTGGCACGGCAACGCCAACAATACCGGCACCATCTACACCGAGATTCCGCGCCCTTATGAACAGATGGAGATCCCGAACCAATACCGGCAGCAGGGTTACACCGGCGTCGGCATGACGGAGTTTCTTCCTTCTTCGCCGACAGATTTCGGATTTGACAGAATGCCGCTTGACGCTACCGATACCGGCTATATCCTTTTGCTGCGCACCCGTGCAGAGTTCGAAAAATACTTCCCCGGCTTTGATCGGGAGAAGAAATACGGCGACAACTTCTTTAAAACCTATGCAGTCGTCGCGGTGATCGCACAGGGGATCGACTACACCTCGACTGCCGAGATCGGTCTATCCGCGACTAAGGGCGACTCCCTCTATGTCTACGGCTATACCAAGGAACAATATGCGACAGACGATGACGGTAATCCCGTCGCCCAACCGACCGCACCGATCGTATGGACGTTTAAGGGAATCAGGCAGGAGAATATTGCCTCGGTCACCAAGGTCGTCAGCTGGGGTCCGTCTTACCCGCCATACAACACTTCTGTCCCGTATACGGTCGTTGACGATCACAACCCCGATGTGAGTGCGCTCAGCGAAACCAATGCGGCGTATCTGATCACAAAGCCGTCGGACGTTTCACCGGCGATCAACAAGCTCTTTGTCGATGACAGCGGCAAGCCCGTCACGCCCGACGCCCATACCGTCGAGATGAAATCACGTCTGGAAAACTACTTTTACAATCAATACAACGTGATCGCGATGCGCGTCTATCAGGGCAGCGGCAATACTCAGGTGACAGTCGACCGCGTCGTCCGCACCGGCGAAAAGGAACTGACGATAGACGTCACGCGGCTGTTCGATACCGAGCCGCCTACCCCTGACGATAATCTGCGGATCATCTTCCTGCGTATCGAAAACTACGGCAAGGATTTCGATATCAAGCTGAATGTGCAGGATAAGGATGTGGATACCTTTGTCGCGAGCGTTGTCAATTACGGCAGCGGCAATCCTTATTACAATGATCTCTCTGCCGACGCGCGAAAGGTGGATTCTGTCCGCGCCTTCCGCGGCGATTACAATATATTGGCGCCCAATCGTGATATTTCCGCTTACTACGAGATCTGCGGAAACAACGACTATTCCGGTTATCTTGCGATCGTCAGGAACGTCGATCAGCTCAACCATATCTTCCCCGACAAGGATGTCCTGTCCGATGACGATCGCGCAAAATATAACGAGACTTATTTCAAAGACAAAGCCCTCGTCGTACTGGTTTATATGATGGGTGATTATTCGGGAGTACTCGACCTCTCGCACCTCGGCGTCGTCGGCAACAGGCTCTACGGCGAGATGAACTACACCGGGCCGATTGTAAACTACCCCGCATTTAACCTCTATTTCGACGCGCAGGAGGTCAAGAAGAGCGACGTCAAGGACGTTACCTCTACCGGACTGTGGTCGATCCCGCTCAACGAATGCTACTATTGCTACAAAAGTTACTATTCACAGGCGAGCGTCCCGACGCGCCCGCTCGATCTCTCCGGCTATAACTATCTCGACGCCGAAAAGGTCTATGAATATACAAGTCAGAATGCCGACGTCGATTACATTGCTAACAGTAGTGCGGGCGCTTCCGAAGCAGTCATTACCTTTAACCGCGACCAGTTCGAACTGTTGAACGGAAAGATCGCAGGCTTGACGATCTCCGACAAGGACTTTAATAATTACTGCTACGTCACCGTGTCCGCATACGGAAAATACGAGGGCGACACCATCAATGTAAGCAGGCTCTACCTCAACAGCGAGAAAAAATCGATCTCGGTATATCTGAGCTTCAATATGTACAGCGCAGACAGCGGCAATCCCGCTCCCGCTGAGGATCCGCACCGGACGACGCTTATCTATCGGTTCAGTAAGTACTCGGTGAACCGTCTCGAGAGTATCAGGAACGTCGAGTTCTGGCGAAATGAATGCGATTATGAATACGAGGTCAATGCCGACGGCAATATCGAGATCACCAAATATATCGGCTTCGGCGAAAACATCTCTGTTCCGGCGTCCATCGACGGCAAAAAGGTTGTTGCGATCGGCAACAGTGCATTTGAAGGAAAAAGCGTCAAAAATGTCACGATCCCCGAATCGGTCACATCGATCGGTTCCTATGCATTCCGCAAATGCAGAATGCTGGAGAAAATCACCATGAGCGATAAAGTGACCTCGATCGGCGCATATGCCTTTTATGAGTGTAATGCGCTGGAGAGCTTTACGGTACCCGCAGGCGTGACACAGATCTACATCGGGACGTTCAGCTATTGTCCCGCGCTTAAGAGCGTTATGATGTCCGATAATGTGACTTATATCGGAAAAGAAGCGTTTATATCATGTAGGTCTATGGAGAGAATCTATATTCCTAACAGCGTCAAGACGATCGGCGAGAGCGCCTTTGAAAGATGTACCTCGCTCAAATCGTTGAGCATCCCGCGCGGCGTCAAGACCATCAGCGCTAAGATCGCAAAGAATTGTACCGCGCTCGAAAAAGTCTTTATCGCCACCGAGGGCTATCCGACTGACGTCGGCATTGTGATCCCGCCCATTTTGAACGAGACCATCGGCGAGAGCGCCTTTGAGGGTTGTACGGCGCTGACCGCAGTCACGATGCCTGTCGGCATTAAAACGATCGGCAGCCGCGCTTTCTACGGATGTACCGCGCTGGATTTTATCGATCTTCCGTCTACGATAACCGACATCAACGATAATACTTTTATGAACTGTGAGGGGTTGATTACCGTTCGGCAGATGGGCGGCGACCTGACGGTCAAGAACGTCTACGAAAACGCGTTCCGCGGGTGTAAATCGCTTAAGAATATCGGATTCACGAACGCGCTTTCCTCGATCGGCAAAAGCGCCTTCCGCGACTGCTCCGCGCTGACCGCACTTGATCTGAAGGAAAACCTCAAAAACATTTCGACCTACGCCTTCTTCTCCTGTAACGCGCTGAAAAAGCTGACGATCCCGAAGAGCGTCACGACGATCTACCAATACTCGCTCGGGTACACTGTCGACGGTAATAACGCCGCTGTGCGTCGCTCCGACTTCACCGTCCGCGGCTATTTTGGCAGTCAGGCTGCATTCTATGCAAGCTATTACGGCTTTGACTTTGAACCGATCATTGAGGATACCGAGCTCGCGTTCACATGGCTCGACGATTACTCACCCGACATTCCTTTCGGGAGCGAGGAGCCGCTCGGCTGCCATATCACCAACCAAGCACAGCGGACAGAGGCGATCGATCAGCTCTATACCGTGAACGGCGAGGTGATCTCCCGAGGCGATAAGACATTCGCCGCTGAGAACTTCAACATCTACGGCTATAAGGATCTTATCGCGCTGAGAGTGTTCAAGGGCGGATCCAATGAGCTGGTCATGCCTGAGAAGGTTACGATCACCGGCGAGAATGAGCTGACCGTGGACGTTAAACGCTGGCGTTCCGGTGGCGAAGAGGCTACGCCTGATATGAGATGGGCGCTGCAATTTATCTCGATCCCCAAGCTCGGCGAGCGCTACACCGTCAAGGTGAATGTTCGTAACGACGATACTTATAAAAACTACAACGGTTTTGAGTACGACATACTGACCGACGACGAGACCGGGCAAAAGTATGTAGAGCTCTTAAACTATCGCGGTCTTGAAGAGACTGTTATTGTCCCGGATCGCATTGAAAGACTTCCCGTTATCTCTACAGCTCATCAGCTTTTCAGAGGCAATAAGATTATCAAAAAAGTGACTATGCCCGCCGGTATGACCACTCTCGGCTCCCGTGCGTTTATGGGTTGTACGTCACTTGATACCGTTACACTGCCGGCGTCGCTGCAGCGTCTGGAGGAAAGCACCTTTGAGGGCTGCACAGCGCTCAGGCACGTCTATTTCGGCGATGAAAGCGGCGAAAGCTCACAGACGACGGTGATCGACGCCAATGCGTTCTTGAACTGCACAGGTATCTTTGAAATCAACCTGCCTGCAAAACTCACGGCGGTGATGAACAACGCTTTTCTCGGTTGTACCAATCTGCGTGTCAGCGCCGATTCCAATACTAATGGCGTCACTCTTCCGCGAACCATTGAAACAATCAGCTACAAATCCTTCGGCTATGATAAAGACGGAAATAAGATCGCGGGCTTCTATATCTACGGTTATTCCGATACCGCAGCCGAACGGTATGCGGCGAATAACGGCTTTTCCTTTAAGAAGAAGGATAACGCCGGTCCGATAGACTTCACGGTCGATGAAATTTACGCCCTGCCTGAGGGGACGCAGTTCTTTGGCGGCTCTCAGAACGACTGCTTGGTTACGAATAAAGCTGATCTCAAACAAGTTCTTGATATGGCGTTTACCGGCGTGCCTGAAGCAGTCAGAGACGAGAACAGTCACCGCTTCAAGGCGGAGGATTATGACGATGAATGGTACAATACGCATGATGTTATCGTTCTGCATCTGTCGACCAAGTACGTCGTCAATCAGCCGGATATCAGCTCGCTGGTGCGGGATGAATCCGACAGGTTGGTTCCGACGGTCATATGGCATGAGAACGGGCACGCGACTCGTCATGACTTTATCGCGATCCTCGTCGTCGATAAGATGGATCAATATTTTGACGTCAGCGTGAAGATGATCCGCGATACCGTGTCGGCGTAGTCCGTAGCTGACGACGAAATTGTTCCGGTACAAACTTCGGCTCCTTACGGTCGATATGGCCTGATAAGAATGCTGAATGGCAAAAGCGCTGCGACTTCGGTCGCGGCGCTTTTTGTCGCTTTTTGTGCGGTCGAAAAGAATTGATAAGGGGAGAGGGTGAATGCTCGTAACGATGTTGCATCATAATGAAGAGTATTGATGGAAGTGATGTTAAGTGTAAATGTTTTTCTCCGCAACAAAAGGCAAAAACTATATTGACAAACAATTGGGTTTTTAGTAAAATCTAAAGTGTAAGTTTAGATTTGCATAAATCGAGGTGTTGCATATGTATTATGAGCGGACAATAGAGAAAACCGTGCGCAGTATCAGCGAAACTTTTCCGGTTCTTTTGCTGACCGGACCGCGTCAGGTCGGAAAGTCCACCCTGCTGGAGCGTATGACGGAGCCGGAGCGCAAGAAGGTATCTCTGGATAACCCGACCATCCGTGCATTGGCGCAGACCGACCCGGAGCTGTTTTTACAGCGTTATTCGGCGCCTGTACTGATTGATGAGGTACAGTACGCGCCGCAGCTTTTTCCCTATATCAAGATCATCGTAGATCAGCGCAAGCAGCCGGGAGACTTTTGGCTGACCGGCTCGCAGATGTTCCGCATGATGAAGAATGTCACCGAATCTCTCGCCGGACGTGCCGGTATCGTGCCGATGCTGGGACTGAGCTCCGCCGAGATCGACGGACGGCATCCCGAGCCTTTTACGGTGGACATTCCAAAGCTGACGGAACGCCTTGCCGACGCGAAATCAAAAACAGTTACGGAGGTTTTTGAACGCATTTTCAAAGGCTCCATGCCGCGCCTGTATGAGATCGATAACATCAATCGCGAGCTATATTTTGAGAGCTATCTCGACACCTATCTCAGCCGCGATATCCGCGATTTAGAGCAGGTAGCGGATGAAACAGCATACTTGAATTTTATCCGTATCGTGGCGGCACGAACGGCGACCAATGTGAATTATGAAGCGCTCGCGCAGGAGGCAGGCATTTCGGCGCCGACGGCAAAAAAGTGGCTGTCAATCCTCGTGTCCTGCGGCGTCGTCGGGCTGATCGAGCCATATTCAAACAATGCGCTCAAGCGCGTCATCAAGGCGCCGCGGATGTATTTTTTAGATACCGGACTGTGTGCCCATCTGATGGGCTGGGGCAGCGCAATGGTTTTGGAAAACAGCGCGATGGCAGGCGCTTTCTTTGAAACATGGGTGGTGTCCGAAATATGGAAAAGCTACCTGAACGCCGGCAAACGTCCGCCGCTGTATTTCTACCGCGACAGCAACAAAAAAGAAATCGACCTGATCATCTATCAGGACGGTGCGTTTTACCCGATCGAGATCAAAAAGGGAACCGCTCCGTCAAACGCGACAAAGAACTTCTCCGTTCTGAAACCGATCGAGAAAGAACCGGATGAATCCGGCACAGCGCACCTGAAAACAAACATCGGAACAGGCGCGGTCGTCTGCCTATCGTCCGACCTCATCCCCATCGACCGCAAGAATTGGTATGTCCCTGCATGGATCATATAATAAAGGTGTTCATCCAATACTTGTTTGGTGGAGATGGCGTATGCCGTACTCATTCGCTCGGCGTCTACCTCGTCTTTCGTCGTCGTTGACTTTGCTCATTGAGGGCAGATAAGTAATCTGCCCTCGTATCGCTCCATCACTCCTCCTCTCCCCAAAAAGCCCCTGCTTTTTGGGGACCCCGGCGAGCAACAAAAATATGATCAACGCTCTCCCTCAAAACAGTCCGCCGGACTGTTTTGACCGGCGCTTGGAGCGACTGCGCGCTCCTCGCTGGGCACGGTCGCCTTCAATTCCCGCCATCTCCACTACATATAATGATTTAGCCCGAGGTATACCTTGACGGTATACCTCGGGCTAAAATCAATGGTGGAACAGACGTTTGTAAGGATGAACACTCCCCAACCAGCTTATTATCAGCATTTAACGCAGTTCGTA
>CACZAW010000088.1 GCA_902779225.1 uncultured Ruminococcus sp.
TTCGAGCATTCTCGGAGAGATGTCCAGCATCAGAGAGATGCGGGACGGGATACCCTTGAAGTACCAGATATGCGATACGGGAGCGGCAAGCTCAATATGGCCCATACGCTCGCGTCTCACCTTGGCGCGGGTGACCTCAACGCCGCAGCGGTCGCAGATCTTGCCCTTAAAGCGAATTCTCTTGTACTTTCCGCAGTGGCACTCCCAGTCCTTGGTCGGTCCGAAGATACGCTCGCAGAAAAGTCCGTCGCGCTCGGGCTTGAGGGTTCTATAGTTGATCGTCTCAGGCTTTTTGACCTCGCCGTAAGACCATTCTCTAATCTGGTCGGGAGAAGCAAGACCGATCTTAATTGAATCAAATACATTATTATCCATCATGATACTTCCCCTCCTTTATATTTCATCTGTGCCGTAGTCATCATAATCGAGCATATCGTCCTGATCCTCGAAGATGGATGACTCGTCAAACATATTGCCTTCTTCGTCCTGATCCTCGTCCAGCTGGAAGCCGTCCATAGAGGTCATGACCTGATCCTCATCGAGGGTCGCGTCGTCGTCGGTGGCTACCGGGATATCGTCGTCCTCCTCGAAGTGCTGCTTGAGGTCGATCTCCTCGCCCTGCTCATTGAGGACGCGGATGTCGAGCGACAGCGACTGCAGCTCCTTGATCAGAACCTTAAAGGACTCGGGGATACCCGGCGTCGGGATGTTCTGACCCTTGACGATGGATTCGTAGGTCTTGACACGGCCGACGACGTCGTCGGACTTGACGGTCAGGATCTCCTGCAGGGTATACGCCGCGCCGTAAGCCTCGAGCGCCCAAACTTCCATCTCACCGAAGCGCTGGCCGCCGAACTGAGCTTTACCGCCCAGAGGCTGCTGTGTGACCAGTGAGTAAGGACCGGTGGAACGCGCGTGGATCTTATCGTCGACAAGGTGATGCAGCTTGAG
Organism: uncultured Ruminococcus sp.; assembly: GCA_902779225.1. GTDB lineage: Bacteria > Bacillota > Clostridia > Oscillospirales > Acutalibacteraceae > Ruminococcoides. The sequence goes on from CACZAW010000088.1 coordinate 952, forward strand.
GTAATACATATAACCGACGGTGACGGGGTTATCGAACCATTCGCCGGTTCTGCCGTCGCGCAGCTTGGTCTTGCCCTCCATCGAAATACCGTTCAGGCGGAAGCACTCGCCGAAGTCGATACCGGTGTTCTCGCGCTTATCCGGATAATCATCCTTATCGCGGATGCGCTCAAACAACTCAAAGATATCCTGCTCATGAGCGCCGTCGAATACGGGGGTCATGATCTTCCAGCCGAGCGCCTTGGCAGCATAGCCGAGGTGAACCTCGAGCACCTGACCGATGTTCATACGGGAAGGTACGCCCAGCGGATTCAGAACGATATCCAGCGGGGTACCGTCGGGCAGGAACGGCATATCCTCGACAGGGAGGATGCGGGAGACAACACCCTTGTTGCCGTGACGACCCGCCATCTTATCACCGACGGAGATCTTGCGCTTCTGCGCCAGATAGCAGCGGACGACCTTGTTGACGCCGGGCTGCAGCTCGTCGCGGCTGTCCTCACGGGTGAAGACCTTGACGTCGACAACGATGCCGCTCTCGCCGTGAGGCACGCGCAGAGAGGTATCTCTGACCTCGCGCGCCTTCTCGCCGAAGATAGCTCTTAAGAGGCGTTCCTCGGCAGTCAGCTCGGTCTCGCCCTTCGGGGTGACCTTACCGACCAGGATATCGCCGGCGTGAACCTCTGCGCCGATATGGATGATGCCGTGCTCATCCAGATCCTTGAGCATATCCTCGCCGACATTCGGGATGTCGCGGGTGATCTCTTCGGGTCCGAGCTTGGTATCACGGGCGTCGATCTCATATTCTTCTATATGGATAGATGTATAAACATCATCACGAACGATTTTTTCATTGATCAGGACAGCATCCTCGTAGTTGTAGCCTTCCCAGGTCATGAAGCCGATCAGGGCGTTCTTACCCAGAGAGATCTCGCCGTCCTTGGTAGCGGGACCGTCAGCCAGTACCTCGCCCTTTTTGACGCGCTGTCCGCGCTCGACGATCGGGATCTGGTTGATACAGGTGCCCTGGTTGGAACGGAGGAACTTGATGACCTCGTGATCCTTGACCTTGCCGTTGTCATACTGGACACGGATATGATCCGCATCGACGCTCATAACGGTACCGTCGTCATCGGCAAGTACGCAGACGCCGGAGTCGGTGCCCGCCTTGTACTCCATGCCGGTACCGACGATCGGAGATTCGGTGACCATGAGCGGAACCGCCTGACGCTGCATGTTAGAGCCCATCAGCGCACGGTTCGCGTCATCGTTCTCGAGGAACGGGATCATCGCGGTCGCAACGGAGACGACCATACGCGGCGATACGTCCATCAGATCAAAGCGGAACGCTCTGTGATCGACGAACTCGCCCTTGTATCTGCCGACGACACGCTCGTTGATGAAGTGGCCTTCCTCATCGAGGGGCTCGTTCGCCTGAGCGACCATGTATTCATCCTCTACGTCGGCGGTCAGATAGATGACCTCGTCGGTAACGACGCCTCTCTCCTTATCGATCTTGCGGTAAGGCGCCTCGACAAAGCCGTATTCGTTGATCTTCGCAAAGGTAGCGAGATAAGAGATCAGACCGATGTTCGGACCTTCGGGGGTCTCGATCGGGCACATACGGCCGTAATGGGTGTAGTGTACGTCACGCACCTCGAATCCGGCGCGGTCACGGGACAGACCGCCGGGACCCAGCGCAGACAGACGGCGCTTATGCGTCAGCTCTGCGAGGGGGTTGGTCTGATCCATAAACTGCGACAGCGGAGAGGAGCCGAAGAACTCCTTGATCGCCGCGGTAACGGGACGGATGTTGATCAGGGATGAGGGCGAGAGCGACTCGGGATCCTGCGCCTGCAGGGTCATGCGCTCACGGATGACGCGCTCGAGGCGGCTGAAGCCGATGCGGAACTGGTTCTGCAGCAGCTCGCCGACACAGCGGATACGTCTGTTGCCCAAATGGTCGATGTCATCGGTATTGCCGATATGCTCGGCAAGACAGTTCATATAGTTAACGGATGCAAAGATATCCTCAACGGTGATGTGGTTCGGCACCAGCTCGCCGGCACGGCGCTCGATCTCACGCTTGAGCTCTTCTTCGCTCTCGCAGGAATCGAGGATCTCACAGAGGACGTCAAAGCTGACGCGCTCTTTGATGCCGAGGGGCTTGCAGTCAAAATCAACATAAGCGTTGATATCGACCATATTATTGGAAAGAACCTTGATCTCTCTGCCCTCGTCGCCGGCAACGTAGACGAACTTGACGCCCGCGTTGTCGATGGCGGCGCCCATCTCTTTGGTGACGCGGTCGCCGCGCTGAGCGAGCACCTCGCCGGTACGCGGATTCGCGACGGGCTGGGTCAGGATCCTGCCGTTGATACGGTCGGCAAGGTTCAGCTTCTTATTATACTTATATCTGCCGACGCGCGACATATCGTAGCGCCTCGGATCAAAGAAGAGGTTGTTGATGTGAGTCTGTGCGGATTCGATCGTCGGAGGCTCGGAGGGACGCAGCTTGCGGTAAACCTCCAAAAGACCTTCCTCAACGGTCTTGCAGTTATCCTTCTCAAAGGTCGCCTTGATACGCGCGTCGTCGCCGAACATCTCGACGATCTCAGCGTCGCTGCCCAGACCTAAGGCACGCAGGAATACCGTGATCGGCAGCTTGCGGTTCTTATCGATACGGACATAGAAAACGTCGTTGATATCGTTTTCGTATTCCAGCCAGGCGCCGCGGTTCGGGATGACGGTAGAGGAGAACAGCTCCTTACCGGTTTTATCGTGCTCCATCTTGAAGTACACGCCGGGCGATCTGACGAGCTGAGAGACGATAACGCGCTCAGCGCCGTTGATGACAAAGGTACCGCTGTCGGTCATGAGCGGAAAATCGCCCATATAGACGTTGGATTCCTTGATCTCGCCGGTTTCCTTGTTCAAGAGTCTTGCGGTGACCCTGAGAGCCGCCGAATATGTGGCGTCGCGCTCCTTACATTCGATCACCGAGTAGTTGGGATGGTCAACATCGAGGCTGTAGTCGATGAAGTCCAGCACAAGGTTGTCCTGATAATCGACGATACCGGACACATCCTTGAAGACTTCCTTCAGGCCTTCGTCCAAAAACCACTGATAGGACTTTTTTTGGATCTCAATGAGGTTCGGCATACCGATGACGTCTTCAATTTTGCCGAAGCTCTTTCTCTCCGCGTTGCCCAATTTCACGTTTTTGACATTAACCATTAGGCACATCACTCCTTTTTCAAAATCGAATCACTCAGACGGGAAATGATACGGTAACAAGATTGTTTTCATTTTGCTCTTGACAAATCGTCGAGACTTTGCTAATATACTTTGTCGAAAAATCCCGGCAATCGTTAAAGGCGTATATTTCCCATAATGATACATTGTAGTATTCTAAAACAATTCGTCAAATTTGTCAACTGTTTTTTGGGATTTTTCGGAATTTTTTCTCTTTTTATTCTAATTTGCAATTATAAATGAATTTGCTTTGTTCTCAGAAAAACAGCGAACACGCGGTGGCGTTTAAGGTTTTATAACCCCTCTTGCACCGCTGTTTTATACAACATCAACAGTATTTCGGCGTGATGTGATATTTTTGCCGTATACAACAACCGAAAAGGTGATCTGCATGGCGATCAAAAGCTTCAAAATTGAAAACTTTCTGCAATCTCCCGCTGTCGTGCACGTTTTTGACGCGATCGACTCCACCAACAACGAGGCAAAACGCCGCGCGCTGACCGATCCCGACTGCGCCGTTCTCTATGTGACCGACTGTCAGACCGCCGGCAGAGGCAGACGCGGGCATGATTTCTTCTCTCCCAAGGGCAGCGGGCTGTACTTTACCCTCTCCCTGCCGGTGAACGGCGACGCCGCCGATGTCCAGCTGCTCACCTGTGCCGCTGCAGTCGCGGTTTGCGAGGCGATCGAAGCGCTTACCGACAGAGAAGCACAGATCAAATGGGTCAACGACATTTTTATCGACGGCAAAAAGGTCGCGGGCATCCTCGCGGAGCTGGTGCAGGATGACGGCAACCATCCCGCAAGGGTGATCGTCGGGATCGGGCTGAACCTGACAACCGCGCATTTTCCCGCAGCGTTCGCGGCTACGGCAGGCTGTGTCGGCGATACCGATCCGAACCGCCTGTGCGCAAAGATCACCGACGGAATGATCGCGATGTACCACAATAATAATTCTGTTATAGAAAAATACAGCAAATTGAACCTGTGCATCGGCAGGATAGTGCGCTATTCCGATGCTGACGGCGACCACACCGCAAAGGCGGTCGAGATCGCGCCGGACGGTAGCCTGATCGTCGAAGAAAACGGCAGAAAAAAATCCCTCCGCTCGGGAGAGATCTCCGTTATCCCCATCTGAAAGCAAAACCGCGACGGATAACCGCCGCGGTTTTTACATTGTCATGAAAAAATACACGATCCCGTACAGCATCGCCGCAGAGGTTCCGTACACCAGCACCGGACCTGCGATGATAAACATCTTTGCCGCCAGTCCCGTGACAAAGCCCTCCGCCTTGAATTCGATCGCCGGAGAAGCCATCGCGTTGGCGAAGCCCGTGATCGGCACCAGCGTTCCGGCGCCGCCATGCTTGGCAAGGCGCTCATACTGATGGAATGCGGTCAACAGCACGCCGATCGCGATCAACGTCACCGAGCAAAGGGTCTTTGACAGCTCTTCCCCCAATCCCAGCGCCGTATAGATCTCCAGTATCCCCTGCCCTATCGTGCAGATCGTCCCGCCGATGCAAAATGCCTTGACGCAGTTTTTGAGGATCGGGCTTTCCTTAGAGCGGATCTTTACCATCTGTGCATATTTTTCGTTAGTCATTTGATCACCCCTACTAATATGCGCCTGTGTTCACAGAATATTTATAGAGGTTACAGAATTGTTTTTTGCTTTTGGCTATATATAGTTATATAATAACTATGATAATGGAATATTATGTGGTAAGGATGTTATATGAACACACATTACCTTGACAACAGCGCGACCACGCGGGTGAGTGAAAAAGCCGCTGAGATGGCGCTGACCATGATGAGAGAGAATTACGGCAATCCGTCGTCGCTGCATAAAGCGGGCGTCAACGCCGAGTTGGCGGTCGAGGACGCACGCGAGGCGATCGCGGACGCGCTGGGTGTACAGTCGAAGAGCATATATTTCACCTCCGGCGGCACCGAAGCCAACAACACCGTGCTGTTCGGAGCGGCTGAGGCGCTCAAGCGCCGTGGCAGCCGCATCATCGTATCAGCGGTGGAGCACTCGTCGGTATACGAAAGCGCAAAGCGGCTCGGCGAGCTGGGCTTTGACGTACAGTATGCGCCCGTCGGCAAAGACGGCGTGATCCTGTCGGACGAGCTGGAAAAGCTCCTGACAGACAAAACGATCCTGGTCTCCGTCATGGCGGTCAACAACGAGACCGGCGCGATCCAGCCCACCGAAGCGATCGCAAAGCGCATCAAAAAGCTCAGCCCCGACGCGGTATTCCACGTCGACGCGGTACAGGCGTTCTGCAAAATGCCGCTCAAGCCCGTCAAATGGGGCGTGGATTTCATGACCGTCAGCGCCCACAAGATACACGGGCCGAAGGGCGTCGGCGCCTTATACATCCGCGAGGGAAAGCGGTTGATCCCGCTGCTTTTCGGCGGCGAGCAGCAGCACAAGATCCGTCCCGGCACCGAGAGCACGCCGCTGATCGCCGCATTCGGCGAAGCCGTCAGAGAGGCTGACGTCGCTGAAAACGCGACTGCTATCCGCGCGCTGAACGCCTACGCGACGGAACAGCTCAGACAGATCGAAGGCGTTGCCGTCAATTCAACAGACGCCGCCCTCCCCTACATCATCAATCTCTCGGTCGAGGGGATTCGCTCCGAGACCATGCTCCATCACCTCGAGCAAAGCGGCGTATATGTGTCCTCGTCCAGCGCGTGCGCCAAGGGAAAACGCAGCTATGTGCTGGCGGCGATGGGACTCCCGGACAGCCGCATCGACAGCTCAATCCGCGTCAGCTTCAGCAAATACAACACAAAAGAGGACGTCGACGCGCTGATCGCGGGACTGAAAAACGGGATCGAAACACTGCAGAAAGTGAGGCGTCAGTAATCACTGACCACCATTCATGATATGAAAGAAATCATTCTGATCAAGCTCGGCGAGATGGTCCTCAAGGGACTCAACCGCCGCACCTTTGAGGATGTGCTGATCAAAAACATCAAGTACCGTCTCAGAGGACTCGGACAATTTGAGATCAAGATCGCGCAGTCGACCATCAGCGTCGTCCCGCAGTCGGAGGATATCGACCTCGACGAGGTGTGCGAGCGCATCGGCGAGGTATTCGGCATCGTGACCTACTCGCGCGCCTGCGTATGCGAAAAGGACTTCGACGATATCCTTGCCAAAGCTCCCCTCTATGTGGCGGATGCGCTGGCTGACGCAAAAACCTTTAAGGTAGAATCCAAGCGCTCCGACATTAAGGTAGAATCCAAGCGCTCCGACAAGCGCTTCCCTTATAAAAGCCCCGAGATCTCCGCTCAGGTGGGCGGCAAGATTCTCTCCGCCTTTCCCCGTCTCAAGGTCGACGTCAAAAATCCCGACGTCACCGTGACCGTAGAGGTGCGCGACTACGCGGCATATATCCGCTGCGGCGTCATGCGCGGTCAGGGCGGTATGCCGGTCGGCACATCCGGACTGGCGACCGTGCTCATCAGCGGCGGTATTGACTCCCCCGTCGCCGCCTATATGATGGCGAAACGCGGCTTAAAACTCAACGCCGTCCACTTTGAAAGCCCGCCCTATACCTCCGAGAGGGCGCGTATGAAGGTGGAAAAGCTCTTAAAACAGGTCAGCCGCTACGCGGGCAGCATCGAGATGCACACCGTGCCGCTGACAAAGATCCAGGAAACCATCCGCGACCGCTGTCCCGAGGAGCTGTTCACGATCCTGCTCAGGCGCGTGATGATGAAAATATCCTCGCGCATCGCCGAGAGCACCGGCTCCGGCGCACTGATCACCGGCGAAAGCCTCGGTCAGGTCGCGTCACAGACCATGGCGGCGCTGGGATGTACCGACGCCGCAGCGACCAAGCTCGTCATGCGGCCGCTGATCGGTATGGACAAGCAGGAGATCATCAACATCTCCCGCCGCATCGATACCTTTGAGACCTCCATCGAGCCCTACGAGGACTGCTGTACCGTCTTTACGCCCAAGCATCCCCGTACCAAGCCCGTGCTGCGATTTGTCGAATCCGCCGAGCGCGAGGCTCAGCTCGACGAAATGATCGAAGAAGCGATCGCGAATACGACGGTCAAAAGGATAGAGGCGTAACGAGGGACCGTATCCCCTCATCCGACCGATACTTACGAATCGCCCGCCTTCCCCAGGGAAGGCTGAAGAAAAGAGGCATACATATGTACAACTGTGAATTATTCTCATTACGGCGCAACCGTGCGGATTTCATCCAGTTCGAAGCCGGCTTTGACTACACCTCCGCGTTGCTGAACGAAAATGACATCGACGTCAAATACAAAACGGATCTCAATGCCGACGCCGGCAAGCTCGCCGACGCGCTGGAAGAATCCATGAAGAACGACGAGATCGATCTGTTCGTCTTTGTCAACGCGCTGAACACCTCCGACAGCTCCTCCTTCAAAAAGCTGTTCTACGAGTTCATCGTCCGCGCCGAGGCGACCCTCACACCCGATCCCGACCATCAGGGCATGACCCCGAAGATCAAGGTCTTCGCGTCACTCGCGCAGGAAGACGTCACCGCGCTGATCCTCAAGGGCGTCAACAAAGCGCGCGAGGTCATTGACACCAACGCCGCGATCTTCCCCCTCGGCATCGTCTATCCCGAAGAGGCTGATAATGCCGTCAGCGTCGGCAACAGCAGAATGATCGACGAAAAAAAGAAAAAGCCGAAAAAGAAAGAGGGCTTCATCCGCTCCTTTATCCCCCACAAGGGAGATACAACCGGCACCGTCATCCGCAAGATCGTGGTGCTTTTGGCGATCGCGGCATTCATCGGCGCGATGATCTACGTCATCAACTTCTTCATCGTCGCTCCCGCTCAGAACAACGCGATCAACGACGAGATCCGCGAGGTCGCCTACAGCAGCGACAATACCTCTCCCACCACGCCGGACGGCAAGCCGCGTTCCGAGCAGGACTGGGCGGCGCTCAAAAAGATCAACAAGGAGATCGTCGGCTGGATCCGTATGGACGACAGCCGTATCGACTATCCCGTCATGTTCCATAAGGGCGACGATCAGAACGAGCAATATTACCTCAACCACACCTACAAACACGAGTGGTCGGAGTACGGCACCGTCTTTATCGACTACCGCTCCACCAAGTCCACCAAGTCAAAGAACGTCATCCTGCACGGTCACAACATGACCGACGGCAGTATGTTCCATGAGCTGATGAATTACTCCGAGGGCGGCGAGGGCTTCGACGGCGATATCGAATACTACCGCGACCATCCCGTGCTGACCTTCAACACGCCCGAGCAGGACGCCAAGTGGAAGATCATCTCGGTATTCAAGACCTCTACCCTCTACGCGCACGGAGAATTCTTCAACTATATGCAGGGCGAATTCACCTCGTCCGCCGAGTTTATGAACTTTGTCTACAACTGCCGTATCCGCTCGATGTTCAACGTACCCGTCACGGTCAATGAGAACGATCAGCTCCTGATGCTTTCGACCTGCTCCTACGAGTACACCAACTTCCGTACCGTTGTCGTCGCACGAAAGGTGCGCAAGGGCGAGGACGCCAAGGTCGACGTCAAGCTCGCCACGGTCAACGAGGATCCGTTCCTGCCGGAGGTATGCTATGACGGCAAGCGTCCCGATCCGGGCTCCTTCAAGACCGCGTATCAGAGCGGCAATATCAACTGGTACGACGGCAAGTACAACGGCAAGGACGACAACACCCTCAAAGGCGACGAAACGCTGACCGCTACCAAGGCTGCCAACCCCACCGAACCGCCGACAGAAAAGCCCAAGTCCGGTCGTTCTGCGGAGCCCACCGAAGCGCCTACCTCGCGTAAGGTATTCACCGCCACCTACACCAACATGGACGGCTCTCAGTTTGCCGCCTACAGTGTGTTTGAGGGCGATCCCGTACCGGTTCCGGACGGACATCCCACCTACGACGACGAGTACTACACCTACACCTTTGACGGATGGAATACCGAGATCCCCGGCGTTGATCTCAAGCACCTCAACTCAAGCGTTGTGATCATGCCGAAGTTCAAGCACGAGCTGAAGGAGAGATAATAACGGATGGCGCCGTCCCTGTTCTCAGGCATAACAACGCCTGCCGTTAACGACTGAGCTATGAAATACGACCTTATCTTTTATATCGCGAAAAAAACCGGATACTGTGAAAAGCGCCTCAAGCGCATCATGGCGGGGGTCGGTCTGGAGCCGAACCGTATCGTCAGCGCGACCTCACCCACCCAACTGGGCGAAGAGGTCACCCACAGCCTGCGCCTGTGTCGGCTGACGGTGATCATCGGCGGACTGCGCTCACCCTACGACGACAACCTCGAGACCGTGCTGTCGCGGGTGTTCTCGATCGCGGGGATCCCGCTGAAGAATATGCGCAAGCTGCCTGCCAAGGGAGCTTCGGGCGACAGCAGCGTCGGCTATCTCATCCGCTACAAAAGCCAGATGATCATGGCGCTGCCGGATGATCCCGACCTCATCGAACAGATACTCACCGGCGACATTCTGGATTATCTGAGAGCAAAACTGGAATAGAAAAAAGCCGTCCGAAGGACGGCTTTTTATAATGAGGAGTTAGGAATGAGGAATTAGGAATCGGGTGCGGGTGTCCCGCCCACAACTATTCACTATTCACCATTCACTATTCACTAACAAAGGGCTGCCATTCGGGCAGCCCTTTGATGTTTATTTGATCACTCTGTATCTCACGATACCGCTGATGCTCTTGATCGCATCTTCGCAGTCTGCGTTCGGAGCGGTCGCGTCGATGATGGTATACGCATAATCGCCGCGGCTCTTGTTCTCCATGTTCTCGACGTTGCCGCCGATGACCTCGAGGAGCTTGGAAATGATCTTCGGGGTGTTCTGGTGGAAGACACAGAAGCGGATATCGCCGGACTTGGGCATACTCACGTTCGGGAAGTTGACGGAGTTCTTAACGTTGCCCAGCTCGATATATTGCTTGATCTCGTCGGCAGCCATGATCGCACAGTTGTCCTCGCTCTCGGGAGTGGACGCGCCCAGATGCGGCAGCGCGACGACGCCCTCGACGCCGATCAAATCCTGCGTCGCAAAGTCGGTGACATAAGAAGCGATCTTGCCGTTCTTCAGACCCTCGATGATATCGGCGGATACCGCCAGACCGTCGCGGGAGAAGTTGAGGATACGCACATCATCCTTCATCTTGTCGATGGTCTCGGCATTGATCATGCCGCGGGTGCCGTCGTTGAGCGGCAGATGATAGGTGATGTAATCCGCCTGCGCATACAGCTCGTCAAGGCTGGATACGGTGTTAACGTGGCGGCTCAGATGCAGCGCGGCGTCGATGCTCAGATAGGGATCGTAGCCGACAACGTGCATATGCAGCGCACGGGCAGCGTTGGCGACCAGCACGCCGATCGCGCCTAAGCCGACAACGCCGAGCGTCTTGCCCTTGATCTCAGGGCCGACAAAGGCGTTCTTGCCCTTTTCAACGGTCTTGAGGCAGTTGGGGTCGTCCTTGAGGGTCTTGTTCCACGCGATACCCTCGGAGAGCTTGCGGGAGCCCAGCAGCATACCGGCGATGACCAGCTCCATAACGGCGTTGGCGTTCGCACCGGGAGTGTTGAAGACGACGATACCGCGCTCGGTGCATTTTTCCAGCGGGATGTTGTTGACGCCCGCGCCGGCTCTGGCGATCGCCAGCAGGCTCTCGGGCAGCTCCATCTCGTGCATATTGGCAGAGCGGACAAGGATACCGTCAGGATTGTCGCACGAATCGGTGCAGTTGTAGTTCTCGCCGAGACGGTCGGTGCCGACGGCGGCGATCTTATTCAGCTTTAAAATATTATACATAGTATTACTCCTAAATGGATAATGGTGAATGGTTAACGGATAATGGAGGATGGCGGGCTCTGCCCGCACCCGATTGTATTGTCGCCGCAGGCGACCACCTTAACCGTTATCCATTATCCGATATCCGTTATCCGAAATTATTTATTTTCCTCTTCAAACTTCTTCATGAACGCGACGAGCTTCTCAACGCCCTCATACGGCATAGCGTTGTAGATAGAAGCGCGCATACCGCCTACCGAACGGTGACCCTTGATGTTGACAAAGCCGGCTTCGGTCGCCTCTTTGACAAACTTCGCGTCAAGGTCGGTGTCGCCGGTGATAAACGGTACGTTCATCAGCGAGCGATCCTCGGGAACAACGGTACCCTTGAACATCTCGGAAGAATCGAGGAAATCATACAGCAGCTTTGCCTTCTTGACGTTCAGCTCATACATCTTGTCAAGACCGCCGATCTCGTTCTTGATCCACTCCAGCACGAGCTTCGCGATATAGATGGTGTAGCAGGGCGGGGTGTTGAACATCGAGCCGTTGTCGGCATGGATCTGATAGTTGAACATGGTCGGGCAGATATCCTGCGCATGACCGATGAGATCCTCGCGGACGATGACGATGGTCAGTCCGGCGGGAGCCATATTCTTCTGCGCGCCGGCATACAGGATGCCGAACTTGCTGACGTCCATCGGACGGCTGAGGATGCAGGAGCTGATGTCGGCTACCAGCGGCACATCGCCGGTATCGGGCAGCTCATGGTAAACGGTGCCGTAGATGGTGTTGTTCATGCAGATATAGAAGTAATCCGCATCGGGGGTGAAGGTGGACGGATCCAGCTTCGGGATGTAGGAGAAGGTTTTGTCCTCGGAGGAAGCGACAACGTTCGCGTTGCAGTAACGCGAGCCTTCCTTGTACGCCTTCTTCGCCCACTGACCGGTGATGACATAGTCAGCCTTGCCGGTCTTGGAGGACAGGTTCAGCGGGATCGCCGCAAACTGGGACGACGCGCCGCCCTGCAGGAACAGTACCTTGTAGTTATCGGGGATGTTCATGACTTCTCTGAGAAGCGCCTCGGCCTCTTTGATGATGCCGTCGTATACCTTGGAACGGTGAGACATCTCCATGACCGACTGACCGCTGCCCTGATAATCGAGCATTTCGTCAGCCGCTCTTCTCAGAACGCTCTCGGGCAGCATCGAGGGACCTGCCGAGAAATTGTAAACTCTTGCCATAATTCTAGCCTCCTGAATAAAAATCATATCTTTCATATACCATGTACCATGATAGATAACAAAATGACGTCGGATCTATAAATACCGACATTAAACATTATATGCCTTTTCATTTGTTAATTCAATAACAATGCCGAAAAACGCCTGCCACATTTTTAGGCGCAGTACGGCAAATTTTTATATAAATTGCGAAAATATCGCCCATATCGCCTTAAAAAAAGTTTTGCAGCCTAAGAATTTGTTAGAATTCTTTCCATCGGTTGACGGTGCAGATAAGGAATGAGGAATTATCCAACTTATCACTAAACACTAACCACTGACCACTAACCACTGACCACTAACCACTGACCACTGACCACTAACCACTGA
>CACZAW010000089.1 GCA_902779225.1 uncultured Ruminococcus sp.
TTAGAGGCGCCGATCTGCTCGGAGATATAGATGCCGTCGACGTATTTGTTGACGCCGGAGCGGATATATCGCCCTGTCTGCGGGATCGTCAGGCCGTTGGTGGCAAGATAGATCCTGACGTCGTACTCCTCATGCAGCTTTTTGACAAACGCGGTCGCTCCGGGCAGCATAAAGCCGCACTGTGAGAGGTTATCCAGATACATATCGTTGACCGCGGCAAAATCCACGGGTTCGACGCCCAGCTTTTCGAACAGCATTGCAAAACGGCGGGTTTTCAGCTCCTCGCGAGCCAGCTCACCGCGTTCGAGAGCCTTCCAGCACCACAGGTTACAGGCGCTGTACAGGCTGACGACATCGTCGGTCGGCTCGACCCCAAATGCGGCAAGGGTACGACTGACGGCGGTTTTTTCTGCGAGAAGGAAATCGTAGACAGTCTCGTCTGCGTCCAGTAACACGATATCGTAATTCTTACTCAAACGATTCGCCCTCCTTGGTATAAATCCCGATGCGTGTGACGTCTGCATACAGCTCTATACCGCAGTATTCCTCAAAAGCGCCGATCAATAAGGAGGGATTGATATTAAGAGTCGCCCCTGCGGGCAGTCGCAGCTTGAGCAGTACGGTCTCGGAAAAGTCTGTACTGCAGTCTAGGATATAGCCTTTTAAATCGACCTGTTTTTTGCCCTTTTTTGTCTTCTTTTCTACGATAATCTCCGATAAATCAAGAAAACCGTTCAATTTGTCATATAATTCTTTTACGGAAATATCGCTGGCGTTCATCGGCTCTATGCGTACATCGTAGGCTGCAGAGTCGATATCCGCCGCCTTGTGCTTTGCCTCGGCGCAGCGGTATACGCGGATACTGAGTGGCAGGCAGGCGTTCAATTTAGCGGGGATCTCATCCAAATCCACATCGTCGTCAAGCAGGCGAAAATCCATGCTCTCGCAGTCGGAGGCAAATCCCAACGACAGCGGGAGCGCAAAGGTAATATAGGCGTGCTGATGAAAGCCCTCGGTATGCCAGATATCAAGGCGGCTTTTGCCGATAGCACGCAGCATAACGCGGTTGGTATCGAGATGGGAAATATACTTTCCGGCGCCGGTCTTGGAAAAGAACACCCTAACGTTTTTCAAAGCATACCCCTCCCCCATATTTTTTTGCGCCGCAGTTCATGCAAGCCTCGCGGCAGTTGGGCGAGGTCTGCGACGCATAGGCACGCTCACACTCGCGCTTGAGAAACTCTTTGCTGACGCCGTAATCGAGATGATCCCACGGAAGGATCTCGTCGAATGAGCGGCGGCGGTTTGCGTAAAACGCCGGATCGATCCCGCACGCCTCGAAAACGTCGAGCCAGTTTTGCAGAGAGAAGCAGTCTCCCCACGAATCAAAACGCATCCCGCGCTGATGCGCGAGCAGCATCGCTTTGTTGAGCTTTCGGTCGCCTCGGGCGAAAACTGCCTCCAGAAAAGAGGTATCGGAATCGTGATAATTGTAAGTGATCTTTTTGGTGGTGATCGATTGGCGGATATGCTGCTGTTTTTCGCGCAGCATCGGCATGGTATCCTGCGGCTCCCACTGGAAGGGCGTGAACGGCTTTGGAACAAACGAGGAAGCAGAGACCGTTACGCGCGGAGATTTGCCTTTAGGACGGTTCTCGACGGAATAATAGGTGTCGACCACCTTTCTGCCGAGCTCGGCGATCGCCGCTACGTCGTCCATCGTCTCGGTCGGCAGTCCGATCATAAAATACAGCTTGACCGTCGTATAGCCGCCCTCAAAGGCGACGCGGCAGGTGTTGATCAGCTCATCCTCAAAGACATTTTTATTGATCGCGTCGCGCAGACGCTGGGATCCGGCTTCGGGCGCAAAGGTCAAACCGCTTTTGCGGACGGACTTGATCTCGTCCAGAATATCGTCGGTAAAGCCGTCGACGCGCAGACTGGGTAATGAAAGGCTGACCTTCTCGGGCTTTGCCCATGCATTGAGCCGTTTGAGCATCGGCACAACCTGTGAATAATCGCTGGAGCTGAGCGAGGATAGCGACACCTCGTCATAGCCGGTGTTGCGGCACAGCGCATGACACTCGCGGTCGATACAGTCGACGCTTTTCTCGCGGACGGGACGGTACAAAAATCCCGCCTGACAGAAGCGGCAGCCGCGGATACAGCCGCGAAAGATCTCCATGACGGCGCGGTCGTGGACGATCTCGATATTCGGCAGCACAAAATTATCCGGATAGTAACAGGAATCCATATCCATGATTGCGCGCTTTTCGATCGTTGCGGGCGCGCCGTCCATGGGCGTGATCGCCGCGATCGTACCATCGTCGTGATAAGTAACGTCATACAGCGCGGGAACATACACGCCGCTGATCTGTGCAGCCGCGCGAAGGAACTCTTCTTTAGATTTACCCGCACGCTTATAATCCCGGTACAGCTCGATGACCTCGAGGTCGACCTCTTCCCCGTCGCCGAGGAAAAAGATATCGATAAAATCGGTGATCGGCTCGGGATTGCACGCGCAGGGACCGCCCGCAACGACAATATGATTCAGGTCATGCCTGTCCTTACTCAGCACGGGGATCCCGCCGAGGGACAGCATATTCAGAATATTGGTATAGCTCAACTCGTATTGGAGC
The DNA here is from genome assembly GCA_902779225.1 of uncultured Ruminococcus sp. Classification (GTDB taxonomy): domain Bacteria; phylum Bacillota; class Clostridia; order Oscillospirales; family Acutalibacteraceae; genus Ruminococcoides. Next base: position 2,640 of record CACZAW010000089.1, read on the forward strand.
GTAAAGCCGATAAAGTCAAAATCCGTCAGGGGATCGCCGGACTCGAGCGCGTAGAGCGGGATATCATGCGCGCGCATCTGCTCCTCCATATCGATCCACGGCGCAAAAACGCGCTCGCACCAGATATATGGCTTCTCATTGAACAGGCTGTAGAGGATCTTGATCCCCAGATGGGACATACCGATCTCGTAGGTATCGGGAAAACAAAACGCAAACCGTACATCTACGTCCTGCTTGTCCTTGATCACCTCGCCCAATTCGCCGCCGACATAGCGGCCGGGCTTTTGAACCTTCAACAGGTATTTTTCGATTTCTTTCGGGTACATAACGACTCCTGTATGAATAACTCTATTTGAAAATCAATACTGCCAGCAGATACAGCGAGATCGCCAGCAGAGAATAATTGTATCCGGAGCGGAACAGCATCACGATCCCCGCAGTCATCAGGGGGATCAGCAAGACGAATGTCGTCAGCTTCAAGGTGACGGTACAGGTCCTCGGTAAAAAGCGCCGCGACAGCAGCAGCCACAGCAAACGACCGCCGTCAAGACTCATCACCGGCAGCAGGTTGAATATCGCCAAGGCAAGGTTGGCATACAGAAAGCGGTGGCTGAACGGTACAGAAACGGCGGCGCATAACAGGTTCATCATCACACCGCCGAGCGTAATGCAGACATCGGAGCGAAGATCACGGGGAGCATCCGCTTTGATCAATACGTCAAACAGCCTGACCGACACCGCCCTGACACGGACACCAAAGCACCGCATCATCAAAAGATGTCCCAGCTCATGCAAGACTGCCGCGAGGATACAGCAGATGATCCGATTCTCCCGGTCAAGGATCAGCACGGCGGAGATTGCCGCCGCGACCTCGTAGCCGATAAAGCATCTTGTCTTACCGAGGCGAAAGCTCATCGGGAGTTGCCGTTACGGTAACATGACCGCCGCCGAAGATCGCATTCCAGTCCACCGCGTCAAATACCTTTTGCGATATGACCGGCTTTGCCATCTCGTCATGATATGCGCTCATAAAATCATGAAATGCGCCGGAATCCATCGCTTTCAGGATAAACAGCACCAGCGCCGCCGACATACAGAGGATCAGCTGCAGCACCGTCAACAACGGACGGGACGCGGCATCCTTTTTGGGATCGCCGGTAAGCTTTTCCTCAGAATGTTCATCGGGCGGCTCATTGACGGGTTCATCCGGCAGGGTATCCCGCCAGCCTTCCTCATAAACGATCTCGTCGCGCCTGATCTCGCTCATAACATCACCCCGTATATCCTATGAGGCGGCGGGATGTATTATGTCACATCATCGTCTAGGCGTTTGAACTCATGCGACCGCAGATGCATAAAGAAGCCGAAGCCCATGATCAAAGCGGCGACCTCTGCGATCGGGAACGCATACCACATCGCGTCGAGGTTGATCTGCGAGAGAAGATATGCGACGGGGAGCAGGATGACGAGCTGTCGCGCAAAGGACATGATCATACTGTACAAGCCCTTGCCGATCGCCTGGAACAGCGCGGAGAACATGATACCGAGCGCCGCGAAAATGAACGAATAGCTGATCGTCCGAAAAGTCGGTACGCCGACACGGAGCAGCATCTCATTCGCCGCTGCATCCTCGGACGCAAACATACCGAGGATCCATTCGGGCGCAAACTGGAACAGCAAGAATCCAACCGACATGATAATAAGAGCGATAACGGTCGCGATATTAAACGCGGAATACATTCGCTTTTTATTGCGCGCGCCGTAGTTGTAGCCGATGATCGGCGAGGTTCCCTGCACCAGTCCGAACACGGGCATGAAGATAAAGCTCTGCAGCTTGAAATACGCGCCGAACGCGTTGATATAAGCATTGATCACATTCTCCGCGACCTGCGCCATCGCAATGATCGCATTGATACCGGACACCATCACAGAGCCGATGCTCTGCATGATGATCGCGGGAACGCCTACGGCATAGATGTTTTTGATCACCTGCTTATCGAGGCGAAATCCCTTGAACGTGATCTTGACAGCGTGCTTTTTCACGAACAGCACCGTAAGGATGACCAGCATACCGCAGATCTGTCCGAATACGGTGGCGATCGCCGCACCGATAACGCCTAATTCGGGAAACGGTCCGATACCGAAGATCAAAAGCGGATCAAAGATGATATTGATGATCGCGCCGGTCAGCTGGCTGAGCATCGGAACGATCATGTTTCCGGTCGCCTGAAGGATCTTTTCTCCCATATTGCCCAGCATCATGCCAAACGATACGCTCAGGACGATCGACAGATAACCGGTGCCGTATTCCAACACCTGACTATCCTTCGTAAACATACCGATAAAGGTTCCGGAGAGGGTCAGTCCGATGATCAGAAACAGGATCCAGTTGGCTATGCCCAGAACCAGTCCGGTCGCGGCGGCTAAGTTCGCTTCTTTAAAATTCTTCGCACCCAGTCTACGGGCAATCAGCGAGTTGACGCCGACCGCCGTACCGACCGCAAAGGAGATACTGACCATTTGCAGCGGAAACGCCAGCGAGACAGCCGTCAAAGCCTTAGGACTGTATGACGCGACAAAGATGCTGTCGACAACGTTATACAACGCCTGGATCAGCATGGAGAACATCGCGGGCAGCGACATACTCAACAGCAGCGGCAGCATCGGCTTTGTGCCCATTTTATTCTGCGATAAATCGCTCACTTTCTTTCCCTTCCTTTTTTGCCTTGTGTCTTTCTATTAAATACCAAATCAGTTGAATGATCAGCGCCGAAAACAGAATACCTGCGCTGTCGATCAGCATATCCGTAACCTCGGACGACCTGCCCTTCGGAAACAGCTGGATGACCTCGTCGCATACGGCTACCGCACATCCAAGCGGCAGCGTCATGGCAAAGGTTTCTTTTCGTTTTCCGACATAAAGATATATCGTCGCTGACAGTAACGCGCCGAGCACCGCGTATTCGCTGAAATGCGCCGCCTTGCGTACCATCTTATCGGTGATCGTGATATGGATATTGATCGACGCAAAAAACTGATTGATCCCGTAGGTTAAAGGATCGCTCTGGGTGGTGGAGGTTTCTGCATCGAGCGACGAATTGTAAAATATCGCTCCTACCGCGATCACAGACAACACTGTCAGGATTATTCTTGCCGTGAGTTCTTTCTTGTTCATTACAATGACCTCATCATCAGTGTTAACGCTATTTTAATCCAATACGAATAAGATGTCAAATGCTGAATATCAATTTTATAGAGAAGTTGAATTTATGGTTGAAATAGCAAACTTTTTCAGTTATAATGCTATACGTGATATTTTGTGTTCAAGGAGAAGGTTATGTTACATTATCTCATTATCTTTTTGATTTCAATGGTACCGCTGATCGAGCTGAGAGGCGCTATCCCCTATGCCGTGGGCTTTATGAACGCCGGTTATGATATCAATATGGTGTGGGCGTATATCATCGCCATCATCGGCAACATGATCCCGGTGCCGTTCATCTACCTTTTTGCAAGAAAGATCCTCATTTGGGGCAAGGATAAAAAATTCATCGGCAAGTTCTTCACCTTCTGTCTGGAAAAAGGTGAAAAGGGCGGAAGAAAGCTGGAGGCAAAAAGCGGCAAGGGACTGTATGTCGCGCTGATGCTCTTTGTCGGTATCCCTCTGCCGGGAACCGGCGCCTGGACCGGTACGCTCGCAGCCTCCATCCTCGACATGGACTTCAAAAAAAGTGTGATCGCCGTATTCCTCGGCGTCATCCTCGCCGGTGTCATCATGGGACTTGCATCGATGGGACTTTTCGGCGCGATCGGCGCGATCTTTGCTCCGAAGTAATATGAAACGTATCGACTGTTTTGCCGCGATCATCGGCGGCGGCGCGGCGGGCATGATGTGCGCGCTGAAAGCCGCTGAGAATAATCCCGGAGAAAAAATCATCATCCTCGAAAAAGCAGACCGTGTCGGCAAAAAGCTTCTTGTGACCGGCAACGGCAGATGCAACCTGAGCCATATCGGGGCTGGCGCTGCATCCTATCACGGAGAAGGCTCCGAGGATTTGATTAATATTCTTTTTAAGAAATATAATTCCGACGCCGTTCTGAGCTATTTCGAACGCATCGGCTTAATGACCGCTCACGACAGCGAGGGCAGAGTCTATCCGCGCTCAAATCAGGCGTCGTCTGTTCTCGACGTGCTGAGAATGCGCCTGCACGATCACGGGGTCGAGGAATATTGCGGCGTCGATATCTGCGAGATTCGCAAGGTGCGCGGCGGGTACGAGCTACTCACCGAAAACGAGATCATCGCGGCGCAAAAGCTGATCATGGCTGTTGGCGGGAAAGCGGATTACGCGGGTCGCGAAAGCGGCGCGGACATCCTCACAGGGTTGGGATTGGCTGCTGTCAAGCCGACGCCGTCACTGACGCCCGTCAAGGTCGAAGGCGACATCCTGCGTTCGCTGAAGGGGATCCGCACAGCGGCACAGGTCAGCCTGATCCACAACGGCGAGGTGATCAAGACGGAGCGCGGCGAGCTGCAGTTCGCAGAAGGCGCGCTGTCGGGAATCTGTATCTTTAATCTGTCGAGATATGCGAACCGCCATCAGGGCTGTGAGATCTCTGTCGCGCTGCTGCCGGAAATGACAGAGAAAGCGATCCGTGACGAATTAAAGCGGCGCGCTGTGCTGAATCGTAACGGCGTCGCAGCCGATATTTTTATCGGTCTGTTTCATAAAAACATCGGAAATGCGCTGCTCAAAGAGG
>CACZAW010000090.1 GCA_902779225.1 uncultured Ruminococcus sp.
AAGACTATCCAGCATTAATATCTTCGGATTGTTGACGCTTGTCGGCGGCTGTGTGATACGAGCGATCTTTATCGTCAAGCTCAACGATTATTCCAGAGAGCATGACCCCGTGACGCTGTCGGGGTTGATATCTCTGCTGGTCGGTGTGATCGGCTATGTGATATGGTTCGTGTTCCAGCCCGCGACCTTCGGCGCGATCGAGTGGAATTCGCAGATCGTCGCCAGCTTGTTTATCGACGCGTATTTCATTGTTGTGTTCGCGCAGACCCTGAACATCTTTGCGCAAAGGCGTGCGAACGCCGCTACGGCTACGATCATTTATTCGTTGGAGATCGTATTTTCGCTGATCTGGGGACTCACCATGCCGCCGAGTCTGGTCGACCCCGTCACGCCTGATGCATTCATGCTGATCGGCGTAGTTTTTATCATCTTAGGTAACCTTGCGGAGATCCTTGATTTTTCGGGATTGAAATCGATGATGAAAGGGCGTGAGCGGATTGGATGAGAAAAAAAGCAACTGCTTGCTGCGCCGTTCGTTGATATTTGCCGCTTTGATCATCGTCTATCTGATCGTCGCCGTTCCGTTCAAGGTGATGGAGATCATCCCCGGTTTTACGGACATCCGACCGGTTTCTCTGTTGATGCCGGTATACGGGATATTTTTCGGTATCCCCGGCTGTATCGCTTATGCGATCGGAAATCTGATTACCGATATTCTCAGCGACAGCCTGAGATGGTCGTGTATCGCGGGCTTTGCGGCAAATTTCATCGGCCCCTTTTGCTATTATCTGTTTTGGATTAAGCTGTCAAAGCAGCCCTTCCACCTCAGAGAAGCAAAAAACCTGTTAAAGCATATTCTGGTCATCATTATTGACGCTGTTCTGGTAGCCGCCATCATCACACCCTTCGTGGCGCTTTCCTATCCGGATGTTGACGCTGTCTTGTTCTTTGTCGTGGTGCTGATCAATTCAACGGCATTTCCCATCTTTGTCGGAATACCGCTGATCGTTTTATTACAGGACGAATTGGGTTTTTCGCCGGTCGGTCACAGTGCAGTACATACAAGGAGTGATCCGGAGTGAAAAAGAAATTTGTAGGTAAAGAATCAATAAATTACGCCTGCCTTGCGGATCGTGATCGATTTCAAGGCAGGCGTTTTATATCAATGATACGTTGAGATATACAAAAGGAATAAAGGGACTGTCAAGACAGCCCCTTTATGATATACAAGATAATTCTGGATGATTATTTGATATCGTGCTCAATCTGCTTGCCGATGCAGCCGAGGAAGATCATGTCTACGCCTTCAACGATGAAGTAGCAGCACGCGAGAATGCCGAGGAAGCCGGCAAAGACCAGCGGATGAATGAAGGAGTAGATACCCGCTAAGATAACGAGGATAGAAACGATCAAACTCAGCGCAAACAGACCTCCGCCGATGAGTTTTCTCGCAGAAAACGCGTTGATGACGCCGACGATGCCGCGGAAGATCAGCCAGCCCGCCGTGATATACAGAAGGACTGTTGTTGTTGCAAAGCTGAGATTCGGAGTGAAGAGCATGAAGCCGCCCGCGAGAATGGTGATGATCGCAAAGAAGAGGTCGATTCCGTAACGCTTGTAAACAAAGCATTTAACAAGGAATATGATACCGGTCACGAACATCAGGATCATATAAAAATACATGAGACCGAAGGTAGTTGCGACAGGAGTTGCCAGACATATTGCGCCGGCGAGGATCATAAGGATACCTAAAATGATGGTTAATACTGACATAAACACTTTCCTTTCGTATATGATGGTCTTATTATAGAATAATCATTCGACTTTTGTCAATAGAAAAAGGATAGAGTTTTATTTGCAACTTTTTTGACGAATCATGTGATAAACTATTGTATTTCAATTTGATTATTGATATTATTATATTAATGAGGAGAAATCGACAGATCAAGGAGGAGAAGAGTTAAATGGAAGCAATACAAAACTTTGATATTTCGATTTTGGACTGGATACAGGCAAACCTGCGCTGCGGTTTTCTGGATTCCTTCCTTGTCATCCTGAATTATGTGATGACTTCGGGCATTTTGTGGATCGTGATCGGCGTTGTTATGCTGTTTTTCCGCAAAACGCGCGCGGCTGGAATCATCCTGCTGGCAGCCTTGGCATTCGTTTTTTTGACCGGCGACGTTCTGTTGAAGCACGTTATCAGCCGTCCCAGACCGTTTACTGTCAATACGGATATCAATCTGTTGATGCCGAAGCCCAACGGTTCTAGCTTTCCGTCGACGCACAGCGGTCTTGCCGCTGCTGCAACCACCGTTTTGCTCGCTAAAAAGAGAGCTTTTGGTTATGCGGCGCTCGTCTTGACGATCTGCATCGCTTTCTCGCGGATGTATTTGTATTTCCACTATCCGACCGACGTCCTCTGCGGATTGCTGCTCGGAGTATTGAGCGGTCTGCTGATGCTTTGGATCGCTAAAAAGATGAAGCTGGAACATAAACTAGCCGGCAAGCCTAAGGCAAAGGCATAATCGTATAAGGCTTGAATTGATCGGCTTTTCGCTTTTTACATTATTAAAAGGGAGAATGACTATGCCGAAAAAATCTGTCCGAGAGATGGGGAAGCTCGAAAGAAAACACCATTCTCTTGAAAGCAAAACCTTCAGAAGTACCATTATGGGCGCGTTTGTTCTCGGACTTGCCGCCCTGATCATCGGTATGGGTATCTATACATATACGCTGATCCACCAATACATTACAGAGGCGTTCAATCTCTCAAAAAGCGCCGCTGCGATCATGAAGGAATACGTCGAGGTCATTCCGCTTGCAGAGGAAGTGATGGCGGACTATCACGCCATGACCGAAGAGGAACGCGAGCAAATGCAGTCGGACGAGTATCGCGAGCGCTTTTCCTTCTACACCATGCGTAAGGATTATCACATGATCCATAAGGTACTCGATGATTTTGCCAACGCCGTAGATATCGACGACATCTACCTTGCGATGTACGACCGCGATACCAATGCCCTCGTCTATATGGTCGACCAGGACACCGATCCCGAAACCTGTGTGTATCCGGTAGAGTGGGACTCGGTCAGTAAAGAAGAGGTCAATAAATTTTTGGATTGGGACGGCGAAGGCGAGGTCTATTCCATTGAGAATACCAAGGATTACGGTTGGCTTTGCACCAGCGGCGTTCCCATCAGAAACGCGAACGGCAAGATCGTTGCTTTTGTCCTTTCTGATATCTCGCTCTCTAACGTCGCGACCGGTATGAGCGGATTCTTCTGGTCATATTTCATTTGTATGATCATTCTCGTGAACATCGTTGCGATCATAATGGCAAGGCATATGAAGAAAAAGCTCGCCACGCCCATCAATCAGGTCGCGCAGGCGGCTGAGAATTATGTGAAGGATCGTCGCAGCGGAGACAAGGATTCAGAGCATTTCTCCAAGCTGGATATCCACACCGGCGACGAGATAGAGAATCTGAGCCTTGTCATGGCGGATATGGAGCGCGATCTGAAGGATTACGAGGAGAACCTGACGAAGGTAACGGCGGAAAAACAGCGTATCAGCACCGAGCTTTCCCTCGCGACCAGGATCCAGGCGGCTATGCTGCCGAGCATCTATCCGGCATTTCCCGAGCGTTCGGAATTTGACATTTATGCCTCGATGGATCCCGCTAAGGAGGTCGGAGGCGACTTTTATGACTTCTTCCTTATCGACGACGATCACCTCTGTCTGGTGATTGCGGATGTTTCCGGTAAAGGCGTTCCTGCCGCACTGTTCATGATGGCGTCCAGAATCATTATCGCGAGTAATGCCAAGCTGGGTAAGAGCCCTGCTCAAATACTGACGGATACAAATACCGCTATCTGCTCAAATAACAAGGAACAGATGTTTGTCACCGTTTGGCTGGGTATTCTGGAGCTGTCCACCGGTAAGCTGACTGCCGCGAACGCAGGACACGAATTCCCCGCGCTGATGCAGGCGGGCGGCAAGTTTGAGCTGTTTAAGGATAAGCACGGCTTTGTTATCGGCGGCATGGAAGGTATGCGATATAAAGAATATGAGATCATGATGCAGCCGGGTGCAAAGATCTTCCTGTACACCGACGGCGTTCCCGAGGCGACCAACGCCGACAGCGAGCTGTTCGGTACGGAGCGCATGATCGAAGCGCTGAACACGGATACGGCGGCAACTCCTGCACAGGTACTGCAAAATGTGCGCAAATCGGTTGACGCCTTTGTGCTGGATGCGGAACAGTTTGACGATCTGACCATGCTGTGCGTCGTGTACAGAGGTTCGGATAACACGCAAAACGATCAAAAAGCGTGATGCGGCTCACTTGACACGCTGAGAATTTTGTGATATATAATTGACGATATCTGCTTGAAGGGAGATTATATGATGACTAACGTCAATTTACAGGGCTATAAGGTCGATATGATCGACTTTGTCAATAAAAAAGAGAACGGCGCAAAGATTTCGCTGGGCAATCAATTCAGATATAATGTGCAGTACGCGAAGGACAGAGATATCGCAAAAGCCGAGTTCGATTTTGAGGTTCACGATAAGGAAACCCCCGATAGCTTTAAGATCCATGTTGTCGTGGTCGGGATCTTTGCCTATAATCCGGATGTGAAGAAGGAAAAGATCCACACCGATACGTTCAAAGCGCTTTTCCCGTATGTGAAGGCGCTGATCACGACGATCACCGCGAATTGCGGCATTCAGCCGATCATGATCCCGGAAATTGATATCGATAATCAACAAATCTATCGTTTTGACGGATCAAAGCCGAATAAAAATTGACAAACCGACGGAAATATGCTATACTGATAACAGTGAAGCATATTTCCTGTATGCAGATGTAGTTTAGTGGTAGAACTTCAGCCTTCCAAGCTGACCGTGTGGGTTCGATTCCCATCATCTGCTCCAAATAAAAAAGGCACCCATATGGGTGCCTTTTTTATTTGGAGCATAGGAATGATGATGGGAATCGAAAGGGCGTTAAGAAAACAGTCCGGCGGACTGTTTTTAGCCCGTGGCGCCGATCAGTGGTTAGTCAGAAGGTGACGATCCTAAGACGAAATCAATGTAACCGACATATGAAACGGAATCATCTGCTTTGCGAAGCAAATATTGATGGGAATCGAAAGGGCGTTAAGAAAACAGTCCGGCGGACTGTTTTTAGCCCGTGGCGCTGATCAGTGGTTAGTCAGGAGGTGACGATCCTAAGACGAAATCAATGTAACCGACATATGAAACGGAATCATCTGCTTTGCGAAGCAAATTCGGGTGCCTTTTTTATTTGGAGCAAAGGAATGATGATGGGAATCGAAGGCGAGCGTACCCGTCACAGACGGGGAAAATTGATCTGTAGACAAGTCAGAATAGAAAAAGGATACCCAAACGGATATCCTTCGACTATGATTATTGAATATAGACGATCGCTGTTTTGCGGAATGCGTTATAGATCCGGACAGCGGCAGAGTAGAACAAGCTGATACTGAAGCCGTATACCAGGATGTTATTGTTGCCGAGGACAACGCCCAGAACCAGCATTGCAATGGCGAATACAACGCTGATCACGCCGGAGAAGAATTTGAACCTCCATGATGCGCCGTATCGTTTGGCTTCCAATGATCGGAGAACGTTGATAACGCCGCCGAAAGCAAAGATACCTAACAGATAGAACAGGATGATAAAGTTGTTCATCGTAGCGATGGAGCCTGTGAACAAAGCCAGATCCAAGACGATAACCGCGTGATATAGACTCGATTTTCCGCCGACCATATGACGCGACATGGTGATATAGTACCATAATAAGCGTATGCCGTATACGGCGATCAGCAGAGAGAGAACGAGGATGATGTCGTTATAGCCTTCTTCGGGAACTAAAATGAGCGTTACGCCGAACGCTGTCAGTATGAGGGCGATTAAAATATCTTTCAAGCGTTGGAATCGGTTCATTTCTTCGCCTCCTTCTCAGGGGCTAACAGCCTTCTGAAGTCATCGATCCCTCTGAACCCCTGCTTTTTATAATCGACAGAATAACCGGCGAGCTTGTTTCCGGAGGTATAGATCTTGTTCGTCACCATGCTTTTTTGCGCTAACGCCGCAAGGATGAAGCGTCCGAGGAAGGTGCTGTCTTTATCCTCCGATGATGCGTTTTTGTATTCTTCTTTATAGCGTTCGATATCAAAGGGCGTGATCGTCTGTCCGGACAGCTTTTCTCCGAGCGCCTTCCAGTCGTCGCTCGCATCCACCTGACGTTTGCCGAGAATCGCCTCGATATCTTCTTCGATATCGGATATCGCGTCAAAATCGTATTGACCGCATTCAAAGCTGTCATTCACGCCGCGCAGATACTTCATCGCGGTGATCATCTGACAAAACGCGTGTTTGTAATCGGAAGGATTGTCTTTGACGACCTCTTCATAGTCGTCCCAAGCCGGAAGATATTTGTATCGGATGAATCCGTAGTCCGGCAAATGTCCCGCGCGTCCATGACCGAGGTTCATGATCGAATTCTCGGAGCTGACATAGAGGCTTGCAGTGTAAATGCTGTTTTCCAAATCGTCCGGCGCAGATACGCTATGACGGAAACGGATCTTTTTTTCACTGCCGTCAGGGAAGCACTCATAAAAATAATGATTGGTGTTATTGATGACGAGGGAGGGAGTACCGGCAAAGTATTGATGCGCCCATGTGTCCGCAAGAACGTGCATGGCAACGCCGACCGCCTGCATTCCCTTGCCTTTGGCGAGCTCTACGGTGCTTTTGACAAGCTCTCCGTTCGGACCGCAGATCAGGCGGTATTTGTTACGGTATTTTTTGGAGGAGGGCTTTTTAGGCTCGGCGCTCAGGTCGCGGGGGAGAAAGTGGAAGGATGACCAGATGCGGGTGATATCCTGTAATCCGACGATATCCGTCCGCGCGTCCATCAACTCAAGCTGGAGCTGGGTCGTCGCGGCGGAAAGCGGCGCCTTGATGATCGTCAGAAACGTTGCGCTGCATAGATCGACAAATTGATCGCTGTGGGCGATATCCTGAGACTCCTCGTGAGAGTAGCCTGCAAGAATCGCGGCGCAGTATGTTGCGTAATAATGAAAATCCGGATTCATGCGGTCGCCTCCTTTTTCCTTTCCTTGCGAACGGCTATCGCGTTGGCCATCAGCTCAATCAGGAATACCAGCGATGTGCCGTCGATCAGCAGTGCAGTCACAATTTCCAAAATACTGACGTCCGGATTGAAGATGAAGGAGATATCCGCCGCCGCTGAAAGAACCGTGAGCAGAATCAGGATGACCGTGACCACTAAGTAAACAGGCTTTTTTCTTTTGCCT
>CACZAW010000091.1 GCA_902779225.1 uncultured Ruminococcus sp.
TTCAGTATGCGGTCAAGACAACGGTTGTACTTCCTTTTTCTTGTTTCTCACACTTTTGATCAACTTGTATACTACGGGAATGTAGGTGGTGAGCGGAAGAACAAAGCCCAGATATTTCAGCCAGCTGTCAGACTGGACAAGCATGTTGAATATGCCGTGGTAGATGATCGAGATCATCAGCAACGCAAAGGTACCGCAGTAGAACAGCTTTTTGTGCTTTTTGACAAAGCTCATGCCGTAGCCGACAGTCGCGGTGCAGATACCGTGCATCAACGCGGTCGAAAAGCCTCTGATGATCGCCCATTCGATCGATACGGCGTCAACGCTGGTAACAAGAATATACGTGTTTTCAAACAGTGCGAAGCCGATGCCGACCGCAAATGAGGACGCAACGAGGACGCAACGAGCTTTTTGGGATCATCCGAGACGACAAACGCGTAAATGAGCACCGGGATCGCCTTGATGATCTCTTCTGTCACAGGCGTAACGGTGGTGGTCACATAGGGCGTATTATATCCCAAAAGCCTGAGCATAAGACCGTTGATCTCGGAGATGAACAGCGCGGCACTGATGCCGATCAGCAAGAATACCATGATCCTGCGCGAGGTTTTATGGATCAGCGGCAGGCTGAGCAGCAATGGGACGAACATACAGATATACAGAATGTAAATCATATTTTCCATTTAGCAATCCCCCTTACAACCGTCGGAATGATCGCCGCCGTGACAAGACCCGTGACACAGCAGCAGATGAACGTCAACAACTCATTGTTGCGGCTCAAGGCGCAGCTCTCCACAAAAATGGATACCGAATAGATCAGCGCAAGCAAGTTGTAGGGACGCAGACATTTTACCACGCCGAAATCGACGTCCGGGAAAATCAAGTGCTTCAAATTGAAGTAGGACGCTACCATCACGAACGCGGTCAGCACGGCGCCCATGATCTTCCACAGATCCGAAACATCGCTCAGCAGGAACAGACCGACATACATCAGGATCGCGGCTACCGGAGCGGCGAGCGCGATCAGTCTGTACTTGGTGAACTCCTTGGAGCGGTCGTCAAGCAGGCTGTCGACGGTGCCGTAATTGGCAGAGAAGAAGAACATCAGACTGCCGATCAAGCCCAGAAAGCCGAGCTGGAAATGTTCCGTCAGATTGCCGCCTGTCAGGAGACGAACGACATTGAACAGCCTTCCGAAGGCTATGCAGCCGAGGGAAAGGGTGATCATCTGCGCGTAAAGAGCCTTTTTGGGACGGAAGAATCGGATTCCCCCATAGATAAACCCCGCAAGAGCACATACGCAAACAATGATGTTTGCAATCAAATACATACTCAAGTGTACCTCCTTTTTATACGGACAAATTTACATTATTTTACTGCGACGCAACCCCGCCGTTGAAAAAACCTTTTGAACGAAAGAATATTATCAAAGGCGGGATCGGGTGCGGCGACTTGCTGTTATTGCTCGAGATAGAGCTTGTTTTCTGTCACGGAAGCCGTGGTGTAGCCGCCGGTGATCTCTGCCGAAGCCTTGACGTTTCCGGCTTCACGCTGAGCAAACATATAGATGCGGTTGTCGCCGGTCATGTGATCTTTGTCAAAGGAGACAGCTCCCTCGTTGAACTCGACATGCTCCTTGTTATCGCTCTTCATCACATACTCCCACGGTATGACCTTGTTATCGCTACCGGTCGAAGCCGCCTCCATATCCTGCGAATACGGAACGTAATCATACAACGCAAAGCCGATCTTTGTCAAAGGAGATTTCATGTATTCCTTCGGCATGGTGGAGAATATGGGATCCTCCTCGCTTCTCATTCTTGTGTTGTAATCGTCGGCGGCGTACATCGTTGTGTAGTACATATAGATCTTGGGGCCGTTGGTACCTTCGTTGAGGTCTGTGGGGACAGGGTTCTTGTTCCTGTCGTACCTTACCACCGGCGCGTAATAGATCTGGTGACGCTCCGATACGATGCCCTCCGGGTGGAACTCCTCGCCGACCGTGCAGATAATGTCATAGACCGCTTCATACAGCTGCGCCTGCTTTTCTGCCTCCTTTGCCGATTCCGAGGTCTTTTCGTTGATCGCATCCTCATCGAGCGAATAACCGCGGTAGCCTAAGTAAACCCTAAGTAAACAAACTTTCCGCCGACGCCGCGGTTGAGATTGATGTCGCAGAACTCTGTGCAGCCTTGCTCGAGCAGGGCGAGTTGCGCCTGTTTCTCGGTATCTCCCGACGCGGTGTAGATCTTACTGAAGTAGGAGGTCGTTACGTCGTATTTCGCGTGGATAAAGACCTCCATCCTCGAGTCGCCGAAGGGGACGGCAGGCTCGGTCACCACGTTTTTACCGTTCTTTTTACCGATGACGTCGGCTTTATTGACGACGAGAGCGGTAGAATAGCCGGAGAGGAAAACCTTGTCGCTGATGTTAAGCTCGGTGATCGGCTTGCCGGGTACGGTGCCTTGGTTATAGGAGTAGTAGACGAAGTAGGTGTTGCCGTTATTCATCTTGATCGGCGTTGAGTTGGACGCGCAGTAATAGGTCGCTCGGTCAAATTGCAGCTGATCCGGTGTGTTCTTTGCGTCCGACTCATAAAGCAGTACGCTTCGGATCGCCTTATCGACGTTGTCCGTTCTGGTAACGCTGAGATAAGCCGCCGGGTCGCCCTTCTTCGGCGGCTCCGGGTCGCTGCCTGCCTTCACATGATTATACCAAGCCTTTGTCGGGTCGCCTGCCACATCGTACGGGATCATTTCGTCAGTGCCTGCCGACACCGCGTCCGACATGGCTTTCAGATCGACCTGTTTGTCAAAGGCTTCCAGCTCGTCGTCGGTGGGCTCCTTGTTTTTATTCTCAAAGGTATTCTTGACGTCTTCTCTTACGGCAGCGCCGACTAAGATCTTGGAAATATACTTTTTCCTCACCACCGAATGCTTGATATACATATAGACCGAGGTGCCGGCTTTATGGTAATGGTCGCCGTTATCCGAAACGGCCTTTTTCGCGCTGCCGCCGTCATCTGTCCATGAGGGATAAGCGATATTGAACGGGGTCAGGTTGTGAGGATCCTTAAAATCCTGAACAGAGAAGAAATCTCCCTCGGGCGTATTACCCGCGAGCGTCTTATCCTCAGATACGTCGCAGGTGAGCTTGCTGCCGTTGTTGACGCCCTGACGCGCGCTCGTGCTGACGACGACGTCATCCAGCGTCAGACCCGGGCGTCCCTTGACATAGCCCGAGACATACAGGTTAGTCGGCAGCAGCGTCATCTTTCCGTCTGGTACCGTAAAGCCGCCCTGCGCTTCTGTTGTAAAGCCCTTACTGACATCCGTGTTCTGGCCTAAAAGTCCACAGGGCGCCATATAGGCGTTTTCGGGAGTGATCGCTCTTATGATAAGGAGCTGATCTATAGAGCGCTGCACCGCAACCGTAGCCGCGGCATAGCTCGCGCTGGTTTCCTTGCCGGAGACCGATATGCTTTTTGACAGGAACAGGGGCAGCTGAGACGTATACGGCGAGCCTCTGAATGCCTGTACGTCTGTCAGCGCGCGGTGGGGATTGTAGGTCCAGCTATAATAGATGCGCATGTATTTTTGGTTACTGTCTACAACAAAGCCCTTGTAAAAATAGGACTGCGCCAGATTAACGCCGCTTGACGCGCTCGGCTCTTCAACATTGGGGAGATCGGAGAGCGTGTCAAACAGTTGAGTAACTTTAGATACCGTTGATCCGTAATAACCAACGCCGCTCTCTGAATCTGTACCGAAGCCGAAGAAGATACCGGAGAGGTATTTGGTACCCGAGGTGTATGTTACCTCCGGCTCATAGTAAAGATAACGCTTCGGATTGTTCCAGGTGTTATCCGTTTTTGTCATGTATCCGGTATAGTTATATGCGGACATTCTCAGTCTTACAGGATCGCTGTCGCCGGCGTAGCTCATGCGAGTAGTGGCGAAGTTATAGGGAAGACCGCTGAAGGTGGTGACAGGCTCCCAGCCTGCCTTCGCCTCGCTGTGGGAGGAGACCAAGTGCAGCTTGCCGACCTCGATCGGAGATCCGGCATTCTCGTTTTTGGTGATATACAGACCGTCCAGATCCGCCGGGAAGCTGCTGTCCTCATTCTTGTCGCTCGCCGGATAACCGAGCGTACCGGCGCAGCCGTAGTTGATCTCTCCGAAATTGATCTGACCGCCGTTCTGGAAGGTCGCCACCCTGATATCGCGAACCGCAAGATTGGGATTGCCTGTTACGGTGTAGGCGAGGTAGGTGTATTGCGGCTCGTTCAGCTGCACCTTTCTGGCGTCGGGACAGAGGTTCTGGTCAAGGACCTGATAATTGCCCTTCATCTTAGCGATCTTTGCCTTTACGATATCCGGATCCTTGCCGGAAACAACGACGATATCGGCATAGTAGCTCTTTGAGCCGCTGCTCTTCTGCTGTGTGCCGGTGTTGGCGTCGGGCGAGCTGTTCGCTATCGATCTCTCGGTGCGATAATTGATAAAGATACCGTTTACGTCGTCGGACTTCGCGCCGGTGTTGCAGTTAGCGGGCGTTATCTGGCCGAACACGCTTGTGCATTCATAGCCGTTTGGCGTGCTTGTGTCGCCGTAGACGATATCGAAAACATTACCGTTTGCGTCCGCGCGGATCGGGCTGCCGGATCTTTCATCCTTAGAGGTGTACATGCACAGCCAGCCGTTTTGCGCCTCATAGGCGTTCAGGTCGGCGATCCTGCCTTGGTTGTCCTTGACCGCCTCATAGGTCAGGTTGATATTATTACCGTCGTCGATCTTTGTATCGACCGCGAAATCAGCCATCTCGGTGTATTCCTTCGGCTTGCTTTTCAAGATCGCGTCGATAATGAGCGATATGATCGCGAAAAGAATGGTTATCGCCAGTATTACCAGGGAAAAGATACCTGTCCAGCTGCTGACCATCGCCGAAATGGCAATCGACTTGGTAGCGATGGCAGTAACAGTGACGGAAACAACGGTTGACGCTGTTTTGACGATCAGTCCGGCTAAGCCATATTGTCCGGCAAGCCAGGTCAGCACAAAGAGAACGGAGCTGCCGAGATTGATCCATTTGAGAACGTCGTTCACAACCTTTTTCGCGTCGTTCCACTTATCCATGTCTGTCTTTTGGCCGACCAGCTGCTGCGCGGCGTTAAGACGGATAGCGTCAGAGGTGAACGCGACCTTTTTGTCAGCCAGCTCGGGATTGGTATTGATCCATACGGAGAAGGAATCTTCACCCATCTTCTCCTTGATCTTCGCCTTAGCGCGGTTGAGGATCTTTTCGGCGTCGGCGGTCGCCTTGTTCTCACCCAGACAGCCGATCAGCGGCAGCACGCCTACCAAGCCGATCATTCTTCTCTGCGCGGGCGTCATCTGCTCCATCACGGGATAGAGCCTTCGTAGGTCTACCTGATCGCTTGTCTTTTTGCCGATATCAACAAGGAATTCACCAAGCGGCCTACCCTGAAAAGCTTCATATTCATTGAGGAAATTATAAGCGTTGACATACGTCATGGCGCGATCCTCTTCGGTCGGCTCATCGGAGCCCTCCACCGCCTCGTCCATATCGAGCTTCTCCACCTTGTCGACATACTCGCCTTCATCATAGGCAGACTGAGCGTTTTCAAAATCAGTCGCGAACTTCTGGAGCTGCTTGAAAAACGCATTGGCGTCGTCGCCGTACTCCTTATCGTAGCTCGAAAGCTCATCCTGAGAGGTCTTTTTACTTTCGAGTACCTTCCAAAGGGCGCTGTCGCTGACCTTGTCAGCCCATGAGATATCTTTTTCCTTGCCTGTTTTTTTATCTTTGCCCTTCTCGAGCGGCGTTAAACCGGAGGCAAGGTAGTTGGAGATAGCGGTTACGGCGCCTGAGCTGGCGCGGGTGATGATCTTGGTAAAGAAGTTATCGTCCGCCTTGTCCTGCACGATGTAATCGCCCAGCCCGATATTATTCTCCTCGGGGATGCTGAACAGGTTGAGTCCCATATAGGCTTCCTGTGCCTTAGGGCTGCCGTCCTCGTAATTGACCATGAATTCGTTAGCGGCGTCGTACAGGGCTTCTCCCGCGCCCGCGTTATCCTTCTCGAGCTTCTCGTTCGCTTCGGCGTAGTTCTTGATCTGATAACCGCCGTTCATGTGGAGCAGCTTGATATCATAGATCGCCTCGTCCTTGTTCTCGGTGAGCTTGTAGCCCATTACGACCGCGTCCTTGCCCGTGCCGGCGTTGAGGTCCTTCTTCGCGCAGGTATAGCCGTCGCTTTCACAGAGCTTGATCGCCTCGGCCTCGGTCTTAGCCTGAAAGGTTTTGACCTCGGAGATATAATACACCTTTTCTGTCGCGTATGCTTTTCCGAGCATTTGGACGGGGTATTCTATCGCGAAACATACGACCAGGATAATGGCGATCGTTTTGAGAGTAAAGAAAATGGTATTGCGCAGGTTACGCTCCTTTGTTCTGATCATTTTCTTCACCGCCTTCCTTCGCTTTGTTCTTTTTCTTCTGTCGGACGATCAGCACGATCGCTCCGATGATACCGGCGGCGCCGATGATCGACACCGCGTAGAATCCGTTGTTGAAAACGGAGCCGCTTGTTATCATTTGCGCGTTTACCGTTCTCGATTCACCGGTGGTGAGCTTGCCCATATCCGCCTTAAAATACTGCTGTTGATAGGAGCTGACCCATTCTGAGACCTGCACGCTGCTGCTGCCTGTCGTGCCAAAGTGGATCTCTGAGCCCTTATACAGTCCGGCGTCGATGATGCGCGCCTTTCCGAGCGTCTGATCCTGCAGCGCGAGATTGGCTGCACCGTCATTCTTGTTGCTGGAATTGTCCATGATCCTTGTCAGACCCATGACCGTGATATTATATCGGCCGTCAACATAAACGCCGCCGCCTTCTTCGGCTGCTTTGTTGCTGACGATCTCACAGCTCGAAAGCGCCGTGTTGTCATCGTTGATAAAGATCGCGCCTCCCTGCTGGTTGGCGGAATTACTGCGGAACACGCATTTGTGGAACAGCATCGCCTGATTGTGATCGGGGTTGTCGTTGATAAAGACCGCGCCGCCGTCCTGATCCGCGTGATTCGCCGCAAAGATACAGTTGTGGGCTTTGATTACCGTCGCCTGATATTTTGCCAGATCGTGCGCCGTGTAGATCGCTCCGCCCTTTTCGCGCGCATAGTTGCCGGAAAAGACTACGTTATCCAGATTGATGACGCCGCGGTTCGAATAGATCGCGCCGCCGTCATCCTCGCTGTAGCAGTCGTCAATCTTCGCGTTTGAGACGCTGACGGTACCCTTGACCATATAGATGGCGCCGCCGCAGCAGTTGTCATTGCTCTCCATGGTTTTGCAGCCGTAGATCCTGCCGCCGGTCATGGTGAATTTGGTATCCATGGAGGAACCGTCTACATAGACGCCGCCGCCGTCCTCGTCGGTTCTGCAATCGTAGATGGTGCCGCCCTGCAGGCGGAATTCGCCCTTCTCTTCGATATGTATGCCGCCGCCGGTGTTGGTGCTTGCGCCGCCGGTGATGACGCCGCCCCTGACACCTTTATAGCCGACGCCCTTGGGGTTGCTGTCACGCACGGTAAAGACGGCGTTCTCTTCTACCCTAAATACGTAGCCGTTCCTCTTCATTTCATGATTTCTGTTGCGGTGAACATAATGACCGTTGAGGTCAAGCGTGATATGCATGGAAGCGCCCACCGTCAGCTCTGTGTCCTCGATCCAATCGGAGCCGAGTGTGATGACGACCTCCTTCGCGTGGTCCGCGGTTTGGATCGCCTTTGACCACGCCTCCGCCGGCGAGCCGCATTCGGTGACAGTCGGCTCTCCCTCTCTCGGGATCTCCTCCAACACCGCTCCCGAGGTGACCGCCTTCGCGTCGATCGCTCCGGCGCTCGTCACGCCGACGGATGTCAGGAGCAGGCACGACGCGAACAATATGGTGATGATCTTTTTAAGCTTCATCTGCTGTCTGCTCCTTTCCTTCTTTCTTTTTCTTTTTAGCGTATATGACGGCCGCCGCTATTGACAGAAGCAATATGCCCAAGCCGACATAGATCAAGGCTGTTCCGTCGGAGAAGATCGAGGCGGTGGTCGCCGCGGAGTTATCAGGCTTCCAGATCGCGTACAGGATGACAGTGTCGCCCTTTTTGCTTGTCAGGTTGACCACGCTCGCATCCTTTGCATACATCTTGCCCATACCGTCCTGCTGCGTGTTCCAGCCGACAAAGGTGTAGTTCTTGCGTATAAGATTAGTATTCGGCAATTGGAACTTTTCGTCGTAGTGGAGCGTTTTAGAGGTTACGGTTCCTTTTACGTCATAGCTCTTTTGAACCCTGCCGGTTTTCTGGCTCACCTTATCGCTGCCGTTCTTGTCAAATTTCAGAAAATAGTTGTTTGGCAGAAGCATCGCGGTAAGGGTAACGGAATCGTTGATGAAGGTAAAGTCGTATTTGTTGGTATACTTGTCTTTATTCGCTTCATCATCGGATACATCTTTGATGATTCCGTGACCGTTCATATCAAAATCATCGATATAATAGCCGGCGGGAGCCTTTATATTCTCAAAGCTCACCGTTGTGTTCGCGTAGGATGACGTCTCATATACTTCTTCTCCGTCCACAATGACGGTCAGATGCAAAAGGAATACGAACTTGACGTTGATCGCCTTGGTGATGGTCGGATAGACGTTGCTGCCGGACTTGAAGGTCATCTTGTAGGTGCTGTGATGATTGCTCTTGTGATTGCTGGTCACCTTCCACTTGAAGCCGGAGTTGTCGACCGACTCGATGGTATCCTCACCGGGGAAGGAGACATTTTCCATGGTGATGTTTTCACTCTTTGCCGTCCATGTCATTCCGTACTGGTCGACCGCCGCAACGGTGATGACGCCGGTGATGTCGATACTCTTGGGCATATCGACCTCAAAGGCGTCGGGGTCGGGATAGGGATATTTGTCCCCACCGATGTTGATCATCGTGTTCTTTCTTTCATCGCCGTATCCGTTATGCACGACATGGCGCGAGGCTACATTGATGTCGTTGATGTATATAGTCACGTCGGCCTCAAAATCGCGCCATACGCCCCAACTGCCGAAGGAGGTGACCACATCTACCGCCGTGGGGAAGAAATCAGAGCCGCAGTCGTATTCGTATGTATAGGACTCGTCGTCATCGTCGATCGATTCATGGAAATCGGGGGAGGTATTGATGTGCTGCTGACTGCCTGTTCCCCTGCCGCTTTTGCCGTAAATATAGAAATTGGCATAATCCCACAAGTCGGCGTCATCAGTCACGGTGATATCGATCCGGATCTTGTAGCTGCTGTGGTTGGCTGCCTGCATCGTCTTGATCAGGTTA
>CACZAW010000092.1 GCA_902779225.1 uncultured Ruminococcus sp.
TTACTACTATCATAGGCATAACCGGTTTTTCCTACCCAAAACGGCTCTTCAAAAAATAACGTTAGCTTGGATTCCAATATCATTCTGTATCACTGTGCTTTGGATCGGATTTGTGTTATCACTCCACCGGAAAAAACAGTTTATTCTGCCCGGTTGCCGGCTCGGTAAAATCGCATACGGCGCCTGCCGGTTTCATCCCCGGTTTCGGAATAAGGCTGTGGATCACACTGTCAAATGTTTCTCTGTAGCTTTCCGGAGTGACCTTTGTCACCAGATATTTTCTGGCCGGCATAACCCACTTTACCCATCCGTGCGGAGCTGCCGTATCCTCATACACTTCGACTCCTGCCAAATACAATCCTCTTGAGAAATCGTCCGTCCACGGCAAAAAAGACAGCATTTCGTCGCTCATCGCTCCCCAAAATCCGACAAAAGAACCATCTGCGTTTTTCATTCCGAGATCCGCAATCTCACGAAAATCGGAATTGGCTTGCTGCCACAGATCCTGAGCCACGTTCTTTCCTTTTGTGTATAAGCCTTCCTTGCCGATAATTGCTATTTTGCCGTTTTGGTCGTAAGGATAGTAATCATCACCGCTCATTGCATCACTGATCATAAAACCATTGCTGCCGCTTAACATCGGATAGAGACCGGGCAGCAATTCGGTATCGGACGTAATGATATTCTCTTCGTTTCCGTGGCGGTTCGCCTCGAGAATCGTGGTGTAACTGAAAGCTTCATACATGCTGACACCGGCGCGGTTATCCTGCGTCTGTGTCAGTTTACGCGTATAAAAGGGCGCGATAAAGAAAGCGCAGTTATCCGATGTGTCGTATGCGGGTAACATCATTGCTTTTGCCGTCATCTGTGCCATGCCCTTTCGTATGATTCATCTATTTTTACATATTATATCATGGTGAAAATCGGTTATTTTTACAAAACAGAAATATATAACGATTAGGGGGGTTCCATTCCGGAACCTTTTGATTTTGGTTGACTATCGGCGGGCGGCGTGGTATAATCACCTTACAAGTTACCTGACATAAAGGTGCGCCTGAGTGAAAGGGACGACAATATCGAAATGAGCCTGTCCTACAGGCGGAGTGGATGTGTTTGCCGTGCCTTTTGGTACGGCTTTTTCATTTTTGATTTCGGGAGGGTTTATGGATACAAGAGTTGCTGTGATCAGTATCATCGTCGAGGACGACAGCTCGACAGCGGATATCAACGCGCTGCTGTCGGATTTTTCGGACTATGTCATCGGACGTATGGGCGTTCCGTATAAGGAGCGCAAGGTGCGGCTGATCAGCGTAGCGGTCGACGCGCCGCAGGACAGGATCGCCGCCCTCAGCGGGCGGATCGGTTCGCTTTCGGGCGTCAGCGTCAAGACGGCGTACGCTTCGATTTAGTGAAGAGTTAAGAAATAAGAGTGAAGAGTGATGGGAGGACTGCGTCCTCACCTGATTCCAATTCAGTTTGAAGGAGAAATAATATGGCTGTTTATAATCCTGCGTCCCTGCACGCAGAGGAATTCATCAACGACGCGGAGATCCGCGAGACCCTCGCTTATGCCGAGGCGAATAAAAACAATATGGAGCTGATCAACGAGATCCTCGAGAAAGCGCGTCCTATCCCGACCGCGACCGGCTGCCGCTGTAACGGACTGACCCATCGCGAGGCTTCCGTGCTGCTCGCCTGTGAGGATCCCGCGGTCGAGAAGCGCATCTATGAGATCGCCGAGGAGATCAAGCTCGCCTTTTACGGCAACCGCATCGTCATTTTTGCGCCGCTGTACCTGTCGAATTACTGCGTCAACGGCTGCGTTTACTGTCCGTATCACCTCAAAAACAAGACTATCCCGCGTCGCAAGCTGACGCAGGAGGAGGTCAAAAAAGAGGTCATCGCCCTGCAGGATATGGGACATAAGCGCCTTGCGATCGAGAGCGGCGAGGATCCGGTCAACAATCCGATCGAGTATATCCTCGAGTGCATCAAGACCATCTACAGCGTCCATCATAAAAACGGCGACATCCGCAGAGTCAACGTCAATATCGCCGCGACGACGGTGGAGAATTACCGCAAATTAAAGGACGCGGGCATCGGCACCTATATCCTGTTCCAGGAGACCTATCATAAGGAGAGCTATCTGAAGCTCCATCCGACCGGCCCCAAGCATAATTATGACTACCACACCGAGGCGATGGATCGCGCGATGGAGGGCGGCATCGACGACGTCGGTCTGGGCGTGCTGTTCGGTCTGGAGCTGTATAAGTAC
The DNA here is from genome assembly GCA_902779225.1 of uncultured Ruminococcus sp. GTDB lineage: Bacteria > Bacillota > Clostridia > Oscillospirales > Acutalibacteraceae > Ruminococcoides. The sequence goes on from CACZAW010000092.1 coordinate 2,276, forward strand.
GAGTTCGCCGGACTGCTGATGCACGCCGAGCATCTGGAGGCTGTCCACGGCGTCGGCCCGCATACTATCTCGGTGCCCCGCGTTAAGCGCGCCGACGATATCGATCCCGACGAGTTCGACGGCGGTATCTCGGACGAGACCTTTGAAAAGATCACCGCCTGTATCCGTCTGGCGGTTCCCTATACCGGTATCATCATCTCGACCCGCGAGAGCGAGGCTGTCCGCTCCAAGCTGCTGCGACTGGGCGTCAGCCAGGTCTCCGGCGGTTCGCGCACCTCGGTCGGCGGCTACGCGGAGAAGGAACGCCCCCACGATACCGAGCAGTTTGACGTCAGCGATCAGCGTACGCTCGACGAGGTCGTCGCGTGGCTGATGGAAAACGGTCACATCCCGTCCTTCTGTACCGCGTGCTATCGCGAGGGCCGTACCGGCGACCGCTTTATGTCGCTGTGTAAGTCCGGTCAGATCCTCAACTGCTGTCATCCGAACGCGCTGATGACGCTTGCCGAGTATCTGGTGGATTATGCTTCGCCTAAGACAAAGGAGATCGGCTTTGAGGTCATCCGGCGCGAGCTTGACCGCATCCCCAAGGAGAAGGTGCGCGCGATCGCAAGGCAGAATATCGAGGATATCAAGAGCTCGAACAGACGCGATTTCAGATTTTGATTAATCACATGTAGGGGCGGGTCTTGACCCGCCCCCATGAGTACCTATTTGAGCAGGTGGATTTATGTCATTGAATACAACCGTATCCGCCGAGCGTCCGCATATCGCCTTTTTCGGACGGCGGAACGTCGGCAAATCCAGCATCGTGAACGCTGTGACCAATCAAAAACTATCGGTCGTGTCCGATACCCTCGGCACCACGACCGACCCTGTCCAAAAGGCGATGGAGCTGCTGCCGCTGGGACCGGTCGTCATCATCGACACACCCGGATTTGACGACGTCGGCGTTCTCGGTGAGCTGAGGGTGAAGCGCACCCGCGAGGTACTGCGAAAAACCGATATCGCCGTGCTGGTGGTGGACGCCGCGCTTGGGCTGACCGACGCGGACAACGAGCTGATCGCGGAACTGTACGAACGCAAGCTGCCGTATATCGTCGTGTATAATAAGGTCGATCTGCTCGATACGGTTCCCGACGCGCAGCCGGAGGAGATCTATGTCAGCGCAAAAAACGGCACGGGGATTGACGCGCTGAAAGAAAAGCTTGCCCATATCGTCAGCGCCGAAAAGCAGGAAAAGCTGATCGTCGCCGATCTGGTGAACGAGGGCGATACGGTGGTGCTGGTCATCCCCATTGACGATGCAGCGCCGAAGGGCAGGATCATCCTGCCGCAGCAGCAGACGCTCAGAGAGCTGCTCGATCACCGCTGCACCGTGATCTGCTGTCAGCCGGAGCAGCTTGCGGCAACGATCGCGGGCTTGAAGCAACCGCCCGCGCTGGTGATCACCGATTCGCAGGCGTTCGGCAGGGTGAGCAGGGATACGCCCGATCAGATTCCGCTGACGAGCTTTTCGGTATTGTTTGCGCGCTATAAAGGCAGGCTGGAGGGCTTGATCCGCGGCGCGGAAGCCTTATCCGACCTCAAGGACGGCGACAGGGTGCTGATATCCGAGGGCTGCACCCACCGCAGACAGTGCGGGGATATCGGCACGGTGAAACTGCCCGCATGGATCAGGGATTATAGCGGCGCAGAACCGCAGTTCGACTTTACCAGCGGCGGGAGCTTTCCCGATGATCTGTCGACATATAAAGTCGTGGTACACTGCGGCGGCTGTATGCTCAACGAAAAGGAGATGCAGTACCGTCAGCAGGCGGCGCAGAATGCCGGCGTTCCGATGGTGAACTACGGGATAGCGATCGCAAAGATGAACGGGATCCTGGACAGAGCGCTGTTTATCGTGAAGGATGAAGAGTGAATGGTTGCGGTAATTCGCTTCGCTCGGTCAATAGTTGAAATTCGGCTCCCTTTTCAAAAGGGAGCTTTTTTTGCCCCTTCCTCTAAATATTGTGGCTAAGTTATGAAACTGTAACTAGATATTACAAAAAGTTAACTTGCCAAAGCAGCCGCAGGAAACTATAATTTCTATTGTAGAAATATAAATCTGCATTAAACGAGGTGTAGTTATGAAGTGTCCTTACTGCGGTTTTGAAGAAAGCAAGGTTATCGACTCGCGTCCCGCCGACGAGGGCGAGCGTATCCGCCGCCGCCGCGAATGTCTGAAGTGCGGCAAGCGTTTTACGACGCACGAGGTCATCGAGACCGTTCCGATCATCGTTGTCAAGCGCGACAAGAGCCGCGAGGTATTTGACCGCAATAAGCTCACCGCCGGTTTGCTGCGCGCGTGTGAGAAGCGCCCGGTCTCCATCGATCAGATCGAAGGCATGGTCGATGCGATCGAGACCCAGCTCCAGCAGTCGCTTGACCGTGAGGTCACCTCGATGGCGATCGGCGAGCTGACCATGGAACAGCTCAAAAATGTGGACGAGGTCGCCTATGTGCGCTTTGCGTCCGTTTACCGTCAGTTCAAGGATATCAATACCTTTATGGAAGAACTGAACAAGCTCTTAAAGGAAAAATAATACAGACGCTATATACAACAGAAGGTTTTTCTCTCTTTTTCAGCTTACTGTGTGTAAATAGAAAATCCCGCTCACCGAGAGCGGGATTTTGCTTTGTCAGTTATATTCAAAATTGTCATTGCGAAGCCCATTAACCGGGGTCCCCGCAACGACGACGTGGCAATCTCAACCAAAATCAATCGTCATTGCGAAGCCCTTTAGGGCTGTGGCAATCTCAACCGATTTAAAAGGGTATAATACCCTCGCTTTGTCCGGGGAAGTTTATTCGGCGGGCTGTTCGGGGAGCTTGAATTTGCAGCCCTCGAAGGAGTTGAAGATGCTGCCGACGCCGCCGCCGAAATCGACCTTTTCGAGCAGCGGATCTTCGTTAAAGGAGTTGCCGATCCTTTCGCCGCCCTGCTTGTAGGTCAGCGTCGTGAGCTTGGGACACTTGTTGAAGGCGTTGCCCATGCTGCCGGCGATCTGATCGACGCCGACGGTCTCAAGGGCGGGACATTCGTTGAAGGATTCGGAGATCTTGTGAATGTTATCGACAAAAGAGAGGCCTGTGAGCGCACATTGATTAAAGCTGTTTTCCAGCTTCTGGATCGCGCCGTTCAGCGTGACGGTCGCGAGCTTCGGGGTGTTGCAGAACGAGTTGACAAGGTCGTGCAGATAGCTGTTGGTCTCGACCTTTTCCAGCGCGGGACAGTCGGAAAAGGAATCAAACAGGTATTTGAAGTCGGAGGCAAATTTCAGCTCGGTCACGCCGGCGCAGGAATTGAAGCTCTTAAAGACGCCGGTGAGCGTATCGGGGAGCGTCAGGGTCTGTAAAGCGGATTTTTCCGCAAAGCAGTTCTCGATGAAGCTGACGCCGCTCTCGATCGTCAGGGCGGTGACTGCGGTATTTTCTTTGCCTTCGCTCGTCACGGCTACGACCTCTTTGCCGTCATATTCGGCGGGGACGGTCAGCTCGCCGGAGGCGTCCGCTTTGATCTGACAGACGACCAGCTCGTCGTCGAGCTTTTTGTCAGCCGTGATGAATTCATATTTTGTTTCGGCGTTTCTCAGCTCGCCGACGGTTGTAAAGCTGAGGTTGGTATCATCGACCTGCGCTTTTTTATCGGATTTTTCGGATCCGGAGCAGGCGGTGAAGCATACCGCGCACAGGATAACGGATAGGGTGAGAATTAGGGCTAATGACTTTTTCATGTTGATCCTCCTTAAAAATTGATGTATCAATGATTGTTTGACCGATGTTACATATATTTTTGGCTTTGCGCGACCGCAAGACGATCGCACCGCTCATTTTCGGGATGACCGGCGTGTCCCTTGACCCAGACCGGCTCGACAGAATGTACCTGACACAGGTCGAGCAGCTCCGCCCACAGCTCGGGATTCAGCGCCTTTTCCTTTTTGTTCCGCATCCAGTTATTGGCGCGCCACTTTTGCGCCCATCCGAGCTTTAATGCGTTGCAGACATACTGGCTGTCGGAATAAAGGGTGACGGCGCACGGCTCTTTGAGCAGCTTTAATGCGGAGATGACCGCCATCAGCTCCATGCGGTTATTGGTTGTATGCGCCTCGCCGCCGGAGATTTCTTTTTCGTGTTCTCCGTAGCGAAGGATGGCGCCCCATCCGCCCGGACCCGGGTTGCCCGAGCAGGCGCCGTCGGTAAAGATCTCAACAGTTTTCATAGTTGCCTCGTCAGTAGTTGGTAATTCTAATATTAATTATACCACAGGATCGGGCGCTTGCCAACAGGAAAAACGGATTTTATCACGAATATCCCGCTGCCGCAAAGCCTATACTGATAGGAGAATGGGAATTTGAACCAATTATCTCAGCGCGTCTATTGACCGCAGAAAGTTTTTGATGTATACTATACGATGTATAAGTGGGAGTAGGCGCTCTTTTTTGAGCGCTGAGCGACACATTGAGAAGAAAGCGTTTCGGGCGGGACGTCCGTTCCCGATACCCAAAAGCAGTTTCCTGTTATCTCATATTTCTACCTGTTTCATAATCATTTCTCTGCTTGGACGGTATAAGCGGAGATACATATAAAATCGAAAAAGGAGGTCACTGTATTTGAGCGACAAAAGAAAAAATCCTCAGATAAAGAATTCCGCCAAAAAACCGGCGGAAAAGACGGCGAAAAAGATCGCTCCGAAAAAAACGATCTATAAAACGACCGTCAAATCGAATACCCAAAAGAAGAGCGCCAAGGCTCCGGCTAAGAAAAAGGCGCCGCAAAAGCCGCCGATCCGCATCGCGTTCCTCGGCGGACTGAACGAGATCGGCAAGAACATGACCGTTTTTGAGTGCGAGGGCGATATGATGATTCTCGACTGCGGCATGGCGTTCCCCGACGGCGATATGCTGGGCGTAGATATGGTCATTCCCGACTACACCTATATCGAGCAGAACCGCGACAAGATCCGCGGCGTTGTGATAAACAAGCTCAAAGAGCACAGCCTTTCGGCTCCCGCAGAGCTGATCAAAAAGAACGCCGGCGATCATATCAAGCTCGGCTGCTTTGATATCGAGCTGATCCATGTCAACCACAGCATCCCCGACGCGGTCGGCGTGGCGATCCATTCCCCCGCGGGCACCATCGTCCATACCGGCGCCTTCAAGCTCGACTATACCCCGATGGCAGGCGGTATGATCGACCTGAGCCGCTTTGCACAGCTGGGCGATCAGGGTGTGCTGGCGCTGATGGCGGACAGCACAAACGCTTCGCGTCCGGGATATACCCCGACCGAGCAAAAGGTCGCCGACAGTTTTGACAGTCTGTTTTCAAAAGCAAGGCGCAGCCGTATCATCATCGCGACCTTCGCGTCAAATATCAGCCGTATCCAGCAGATCTTGAACTGCGCCCAAAAATACGGCAGGAAGGTAGCTTTTTCCGGCCGTTCGATGATCAACTATATGAACGTCGCGCGCGAGCTGGGATATGTGAAGGTGCCGGATAATCTGATCATCGACATCGACCAGCTTAAGGAGTATCCGCCCGAAAAAATCGTGCTGGCGACCACCGGCTCGCAGGGCGAACCGATGTCGGCCCTGTCGCGTATGGCGTATTCCGATCATCGCAAGGTTGAGGTCGGCGCGGGAGATTTCATCATCATTTCCGCAAATCCCATCCCCGGCAACGAGCGCACCGTCGGCAACGTCGTCGACGAGCTTTTAAAGCGCGGCTGTGAGGTCGTATATGAGAGTATGTATGAGGTGCACGTTTCCGGACACGCGTGTCAGGAGGAGCTCAAACTCATCCACTCGCTGGTCAAGCCCCGCTATTTTATCCCCGTCCACGGCGAGCAAAAGCACCTGAGAAAGCACGTTGAGCTGGCGGAGTCCGTCGGACTGAGCCGCAAGAACATCTATGTCGGCGATATCGGCAAGGTGGTAGAGCTTTCGGAGAGCGCGATGAAAGAGGTCGATACCGTCACAGCCGGCAAGGTTTTTGTCGACGGTCTCGGCGTCGGCGACGTCGGTTCGATCGTTCTCAGAGACCGCAAGCATCTCGGTCAGGACGGCTTGATCATCATCGTCGCGTCGCTCGACGTCTACGACGGCCATGTCATCAGCGGCCCCGATATCGTATCACGCGGTTTTGTCTATGTCCGCGAGAGCGGCGACCTCATGGACGATATCCGTGATCTGGCGCTGGAGATCCTCGAGGAATGCTCCCGCAGGAACATCCACGAATGGGGCGTGATCAAGAATCGCGTCAAGGATGACATCGCCAAGCTGATCGTAAAGCAAACCGGCAGATCGCCGATGATCCTGCCGATTTTGATGGAAGTTTAGTTCGGAGAACAGATAACGGAGAATGGATAACGGTTACGGGAAACGCTGACGCGTTTTGAAATATAAAAAAATCAGGTGCGGGCAGCGCCCGCCGTATACCATTATCTATTATCCATTAACCATTATCCATAATTATTATGAAAAGAAAAGTCTGGACAGCCCTGCCTGTCTACATTATCTTCGTAGTGTTGATGATCCCGATGTCGATCACCACCTACTACTACAACAGAATACTGGGTATCATCGAGATCGCGGTCACGCTGATCGCTCTGGCGGTCGTGCTTCCGCTGATCGTGCGGTTCCGCAGCTACATCAAGACGGTTGCCGCAGGCGCGATGGAGCTGTCGTATTCGCCGGATGATCAGGCGCTGGAGGCGATGAAGGTTCCGGTGGCTGTCTGCGGAGAATACGGTGAGATCCTGATATGCAATTCGCTGTTCCGCAAGGAGTTTTTGGACGGCGCGGCGGGCGAGAATATCTCGATCCAAGCGTTTTTGTCCGACCATGTTCCGGAATATGCCGTTCGCAACGGTATGATCGATGTGAGCTACGGCGAAAAACGCTATACCGTCTTTGCGCATGAGACAAAACGCGGATTTTTGTTTGAGTATATCGACGATACCTACTACAAAAACACCGTCGATAAGTATAACCGGACGAAGAAAAGCGTTGCGCTGATCGTGTTTGACAATACTGATGATTTTGCCGACGCGGATCAGGAGATCGCAGCGGCTAAGCTGTCCGCGGAAAACCTTTTGTATCGCTGGGCGAATAAGCACAGCATTCTTCTGCGGCGATTGGGCGAAAATCGTTATATCGCGGTGTTTGAAGAGCAGATCCTGGTCGACCAGATCAAAAAGAAGTTCCGCATCCTCGACCGCATCCGTTCCGTTACCTATAACGGAAGATCGGCGACGATCTCCGTCGGTATCGGGCGCGACTGCGAGAATTTGACCGACAGTGCGGCTGACGCCAAAAAAGCGCTGGATATGGCGCTCGGCAGAGGCGGCGACCAGGTCGCGATCCTTTCAAAAGGCGACTACCAGTTCTTCGGCGGCGTCGCCAAGGGTGTGGAGCGGACCTCTAAGGTCAAGGTGCGCGTTCGCTCTGAGCAGATCGCCGATGCGATCAAGGCGGCGGATCGCGTGCTGATCACCGGTCACAAGTATTCCGACCTCGACTGTATCGGGGCGGCGGCAGGTATGTATGCGCTGATCAGCGAGCATTATCACAAGCTCTGCTATATCTGCACGGATACCTCCCGCACGCTGGCTAAGGTGATGATCGACCGCTTGACGGAGGAGACCCCCGGGATGTTTATCTCTCCCGAAAAGGGATTGTCCTACGCAAATGAAAAGACGCTGCTGATCATCGTGGATACCCATTCTCCGGATTTTGTGGAAAACGAGAAATTGTATAAGAACTGCGGCAACGTCGTCATCATCGACCACCACCGCAGGATGGTCAATTATATCGACAAGGCGAGCGTTTTCCTGCATGAGCCTTCGGCGTCCAGCGCTTCGGAGCTGGTCACGGAGATCGTCGAATATCTGGCTGAGGACGCGATCAATCATGTTCAGGCGGAGGCGCTCTTGGCGGGCATCATGCTGGATACCAAAAACTTTGTCATCAATACCGGCGTCCGCAGCTTTGAGGCGGCGGCGTATCTGCGCAAAAAGGGCGCGGATACCGTTACCGTGCGCAACGTATTTGCCAATTCGCTGGAGAACTACCGCGATAAAAGCCGTCTGGTATCTTCGGCACAGATCTACAAGCACTGCGCCATCACTGTGGCAGAAAAGCCTATCCAGAATTCGCGCGTGGTTTGCGCACAGGCGGCGGACGATCTTTTGTCGATTGAGGATACCTACGCTTCGTTTGTTATCTCGTCGATCGACGTCCATACCGTCAATATTTCGGCGCGGTCGTTCGGCAAGCTGAACGTACAGGTGCTGATGGAAAAGCTGGGCGGCGGCGGACATCAGACCATGGCGGCGGCACAGATCGTCGGCGTGAGTCTGCAGGAAGCAAAAGAGCAGCTGATACAGGTATTGGAAGAAAGTCTGGAGTGAATCAGGAGTTAGGGATTACTAACCACTGATCACTGACTACTGACCACTCTTTTCCGCTTTCGGATACGCTGTTGTATGCGGAATACGATAGTTATTATCAACTTCATTTGGAGGTATACATATATGAAAGTCGTATTATTACAGGACGTAAAGAGCCTCGGCAAAAAGGGCGAGCTGGTCAATGTATCGGACGGCTACGCGCGCAATTTTCTGTTTCCGAAGTCGCTGGCTAAGGAAGCCAACGCACAGGCGATGAACGAGCTGAAGAACGCCGAGCAGAGCAAAAAATATAAGAAGGAAACCGAGATCGCCGCTGCTAATCAGGCAAAGGCGGAGCTGGAAGGCGCCAAGTTCGTTATCAAGGCGAAAGCCGGCGAGAGCGGCAAGCTCTTCGGCAGCATCACCCCTAAGGAGATCTCCGCAGAGATCAAGCGCCAGAAAAAGCTGGATGTGGACAAGCGCAAGATCATCCTCAAAGGCGATATCAAGACCCTCGGCGAGTATACCGCCGAGATCAAGCTCTATACCGGAATTGCGGCGAACGTAGAGATCTTAGTAGAAAAAGCCTGAAAACAGTCGGGATCGAAAAGGTGAACCCTTACCGTTCACTTTTCATCCTTCACCAAAGAGGTAATTATGCCCGATAACAACACCAATTTTTATGCCGGTATGCGGCTGCCGTACTCTCCCGATGCGGAGCAGGCAGTCCTCGGCGCCATCCTGCTGGACAGTGATTCTCTCCCGCGTGCGGCGGAGATCCTGCCTTCAGCCGATTACTTTTATATCGCGACCCACCGTACCATCTATGCGACCATGCTGCGAATGTTTACGGAGGGACGTCCCGTCGATATGGTCACGCTGCTCGAGGAGCTCAAGCGCGAACCGGATTTTGACGAGGCGACGACCAAGACCTATCTGGTTCAGATGGCACAGAGCTGTCCCGCGATCGCCAATCTTGAAAACTATTGCCATCTGGTCAGAGATAAGCACGATGTACGTTCGCTGATCACCGCCGCCAACGAGATCATCGAGGATTCGTCGGACGGATCGCAGGAGCCGCAGATGCTCATCGATTCCGCAGAGCAAAAGATCTTCGATATCCGCAGAGGCAAGGATATCCAAGGCTTGCAGCGCATCGACGAGGTGCTGTTCCAGACCTTCAACCGTCTGGACATGCTCAACCGCGACGATGACGATATCAAGCCCGTCTCGACCGGTATCAGCGATCTCGACCGCGTTATCACCGGACTTAACCGCTCCGATCTGATCCTGCTTGCGGCGCGCCCCGGTATGGGTAAGACTTCGTTTGCGCTGAATATCGCGCGCAACGTTGCCGCCGTCAGCAAGAAGACCGTCGCGTTCTTCTCGCTCGAAATGACCAAGGAGCAGCTTGCCTCCCGCTTGCTGTCCGCAGAGGCGCTGGTCGGCGGCACCAAGCTGAGAACCGGTCGGCTCAATAACGAAGAATGGCAGCGGCTGGTCGGCGCGGGCGACGTACTGAAAAACGTCGATCTGTACCTTGACGATACCCCCGGCATCACGGTGCCGGAGATGAAATCGAAGCTCAGAAGGCTGAGAAAGGTCGACCTCGTTGTGATCGACTATCTGCAGCTGATGTCGACCGGACGCCGCAACGATAACCGTGTTCAGGAGATCTCGGAGATCACCAGAAACCTTAAGATCCTTGCGAAAGAGATCAATGTGCCGGTCATCTGTCTGAGCCAGCTCAGCCGTGCCAGCGAACAGCGTCAGGATCACCGCCCCCAGCTCTCCGACCTGCGTGACTCGGGTTCGATCGAGCAGGACGCGGATATCGTACTGTTCCTCTATCGCGACGGCTACTATGAGCGCGAAAAGGGCGCCGAGACCGTCAACGCCGCCGTTGACCAGAACAGCGGCGAGTGTATCGTAGCCAAGAACCGCCACGGCGAGACGACCTCGGTCAAGCTGCACTGGCAGGGCGAGTTCATGCGGTTTACCGGTATCGAACACAACCGTGAATAAGAAAGTCAAAGCGTTTATCGAAGAAAACCGCCTTTTGCAGCACGGCGACGCCGTGATCGTCGCGCTCTCCGGCGGAGCGGATTCGGTAACGCTGCTCCATATACTCCGATCATTACAAGAAGAATATGATTTGAAGCTGTACGCCGCTCACCTGAATCACGGCATCAGGGGAGAGGAAGCCGATCGCGACGCGGACTTTGTCCGGTCGCTGTGCGACG
>CACZAW010000093.1 GCA_902779225.1 uncultured Ruminococcus sp.
CAGCATGATCGCCATGATACGGTGGGCGGTCATGTTGTTTTTGGTGATCTCTTCATTCGCCTGCTCAAATTTCTTTTTTTGGTAATCCTCGGCATTATAGGCGCGGATGACCCTCAGACCGGTCAGGTTCTCGCGTGTGATGCGGTTGATGTTGTCGGTCAGCATCTGGATCTTTTTGAAGCGCGGATGCGCAAACAGGAAGCAGAACAACAGTACAAGGATGACCAGCAGCACCGCCACGCCGGTAGAAAATGTCCACTCGGCGGATTTATCGGCGATCTTGGTGATCGCAAAAACAGCCATGATCGGCGCGCGAATGATGACCAGCAGTCCCATGACGATCATGGTCTGCACCTGCGTGATATCATTGGTGGAGCGGGTGATCAGCGACGGGGTGGAAAAGCGGTTGATCTCCGCCATCGAAAAGGATTCGACCGCGTCATAGAGCTTTGCGCGAACGTTGAAGGAGTAGTCCGACGCGAGATAACCGGTGATGACCGTGACCAGCACCGTGACCAGTACGCTCGCCAGCGCGCACAGCAGCATCTTGCCGCCCGCCAGCAGGATCTCCGAGATCTCTGCGCCCGGAATGACGATCAGCTCGGTGATATCCTTCATGAATTCGGGCATCAACAGCTCCAGCCATACCGACAGCCCGATCAATATCACGGCGACGCCGACCCAGATCCAGTCGCGCTTTGTGAAGTGCCGTAAGAATGATTTCATCATTTCACCTCTGTTTCGGGAATATAGTTTTTCATATACACCGTTTATTATAACACTGCTGTAATATGATGGCAAGAAAAATCACAATATTTTAGTTGCTTATCCGGATAAAAAATGTTATGATTATATTACTACCAGTGACAGGAGGAATACGATGAAAAAGGCACTATCCATCATTTTATCACTCACCATGATCCTCGGCGTTTTGGCGATCGCTCCCCTGACGGCGTCGGCGGCGATCGAAGGCTTTACGCTGCCGTCTATCGTCGAGCCGCAGAGCGTCACCGTCAAAGAGCCCAAGATGACCGTCTATAAGGACACGATCCATCTGCTTTCGGCGACCGTCAAGCCCGACAACGCCGAGCCGAAGCTCGTCACATGGTCGAGCAGCAATAAGTCCGTAGCGCTGACTGTCGGCAATATCCTTTATGCCGTCGCGCCCGGTACCGCCAGACTCACCGCAAAGACCATCAACGGCAAAATCTCCGTCTGCACCGTCACGGTTCTGTTATACAGCCCCGCCGTCACAAAGATCGCAAGCATCAACGGTGCGGTCAGGCTGAATTGGGATAAGGTCAGCGGCGCGGCAAAATACCGCGTTTTCTGTCATGACGGAACGACATGGCGCAAGATCGCGGATACCGACGCGACAACCTACGACCATAAAGGGGTCGTATCCGGCAAAAAGTACACCTATACCGTTCGCTGTGTGACAAAGGACGGCAGACAGTTTACCAGCGACTACAATCATAAGGGATGGTCGATCACTTATGTCGCCGCCCCGCAGCCGCCGACTTTGAAGAATACCAAAAACGGCGTGCAGGTCAGCTGGAAGCGCGTCGCCGGCGCGGCGAAATATCGCGTTTTCCGCAAGGTCGGCAGCGGCGAATGGATACGCCTTGCCGATACCGATAAGGCGTATCTCGATAAGACCGCCAAAAACGGCGTGACCTATCGCTATACCGTCCGTTGCCTGAACAAGAACGGCAAATACGTCAGCGCCTATACCAACGGCTCTGTCATCAAGTGCAAGAGATAAAGCAAAATAAATTCTCAACCGCGTACGGATCACCTCCGTACGCGGTTTTATACTAGTATTCCTATGCATTTTTACTAAAATCAGCACCGATAATTTGGATTGTGAAACGGTTACAAATATGTTATAATTAACTAATAGAGACCCCCAAGATAACACTAGGGAGGAATATGATGAAAAAAGCATTATCTGTACTGCTTTCCGCGGTGATCCTGCTTACCATGCTCGTGATCGCTCCGATAACTGCCGGTGCGCAGGAGCCCGCCGGAACCGCAATCTACGAATACACCTTCAATTTGACCGTTCCGACCAAGTTCTGCGCGATCGATTACCGCGTGTATTATGATGACGATATCTTTGATTTCGTCAGCGCAAGCTATCCCTGGGTTCCCAGAGATGAAGTTGGCGAGATACTATCCTCCACCGTTATCCATGACGCGGCAAGCGATGAGCAGCCGATGCACGGCGAGTGCAGAGTCAACGATGCACGTTCCAACAACAATATCAACATGATGGCAGGCAAAACGCTCATCGTACTGACGCTGACCGGCCCCGCAGGGATGCAGGCGTCAAGTATCCCCGTCATGAAGATCGTCCGTGTCGCCGATACAGATATCGCGCGGAACGACCACGGTCAGAGCATGGCGTTCAGCTGGAACTACAGCTATAAAAATGTGACGGCGGATACGATGCTCTTTTCCGCTGACGGAAGCTTTGACGGCGGTGTGTTCAATGCGGCTGATCCCGAAAGAGGCATGAACATCCCCGCTGAGCCGCCGGTTGACCCGACAGAACCGCCGACAGAGGCACCCACCGAGGCACCGACAGACGCGCCGACTGACGCACCTACAGATGCGCCGACTGACGCGCCGACTGACGCGCCTACCGATGCGCCGACTGACGCACCGACTGACGCACCTACAGATGCGCCGACTGACGCACCTACAGATGCGCCGACTGACGCGCCGACTGACGCGCCGACTGACGCGCCGACAGAGGCACCCACTGACGCGCCGACTGACGCTCCGACTGACGCACCGACCGATGCACCCACCGAAGCGCCGACTGACGCACCTACCGAAGCACCGACTGATGCACCCACCGACGCACCGACCGATGCACCTACCGACGCACCGACTGATGCACCCACCGATGCGCCGACCGAGCCTCCAACAGAGGCGCCGACACAACCGCCGGTCATCGTTGCATCCTCTGTCAAACTCAGCAAAACCGCGATCTCTCTTGTTTACGGCAAGACCTATACGCTGACAGCGACTGTCATCCCCGCCGATGCGGCGAATAAAACCGTTACCTGGTCGACGAGCAACAAAGCTGTCGCGACCGTCAGTGCAAAGGGCGTTGTTACCGCGAAGGGGGCGGGTACGGCAAACATCACCGCCAAGACAGTTAACGGCAAAACCGCGACCTGTAAGGTCACCGTCAACCTCGCTACCCCGAAGATCACTAAGCTCGAGAATACCACCGCCGGCGTCAGAGTGACGATCGGCAAGGTGACTGCGGCGGCAAAGTACCGCATTGTGATCAAGAGCGGCTCGACATGGAAGAAGCTCGCCGATACCACGGCGTTGACCTATATGCATAAGGGCGTCAAGTCCGGCACGAAGTACATCTATTCGATTCGCTGCATGAACGCGGCGAGTACCGCAGCCACCAGCGCATACAATACCTCCGGTTGGACGATCACCTTCATCGCCGCACCGAAGGCGCCGAAGCTCACCAACACCAAGAACGGCGTCAAGATTGTCGGCACCGCCGTCAAGGGAGCGGTCAAATACCGCATCCTCCGTAAAGCCGGCAACGGAAGCTGGCTCAAGGTCGCCGACGTCAAGACCCCGAGCTATGTGGATAAGAGCGCTAAGAAGGGCGTGACCTATCGCTACACGCTCCGCTGTCTGGACAGTAAGGGCAAATTCAGCAGCTCCTACAACAGCGGAACCGCTATCAAATGTGTCCGATAAAACCGGATCGAATCAAAATCACTTATCCTCCGCCGTATTCCCGGCGGAGGATTTTTACGGCAAAAACAGCGGTTTCATGGAAAAATCCCTAAAAAATCACTCTGTTACGGCATATAAATGTGATGATAAACATTGACTTTAGCACGTTGATATTGTAAAATATAGGGTACGTTATGAAAGGAGAGTCAGAATATTATGGAATTATCTCTCGTAATATCCATCTTCGTAGGCGCGATCCTGGCGATCGTCTTTGCCGCAATCATGGCAAAGCGCGTTCTCAGCTTCGATGAAGGCACCGATAAGATGAAGAAGATCTCTGCTTCGATCCGTTCGGGCGCCAACGCCTACCTCAAAAGACAGTATACGATAGTCGCGGTCTTTTTTGCGGTGATGTTCGTGATCCTCGGCGCGATGGCGTTTGCGGGGCTTTTGACCCCCTATGTGCCGTTTGCGTTTATCACGGGCGGATTTTTCTCGGGACTGTCGGGCTTTGTCGGCATGAAGATCGCGACCGCAGCCAATGCGCGTACCGCTAACGCCTGCCGCACAGGGCTGAACAAAGGTCTGAGGGTCGCCTTCTCCGCGGGCTCGGTCATGGGCTTCACGGTAGTCGGTCTGGGACTTCTCGACATTTCTATCTGGTTTGCGTTACTCAAATACGCGTTCGGTCTCGACGCCGCGGGCATTACCTCCGCGATGCTGACCTTCGGTATGGGCGCGTCCTCTATGGCGCTGTTCGCGCGTGTAGGCGGCGGAATCTTCACCAAGGCAGCCGACGTCGGCGCGGATCTTGTCGGTAAGGTCGAGGCGGGCATCCCCGAGGATGACCCCCGTAACCCTGCTGTTATCGCGGATAACGTCGGCGACAACGTCGGCGACGTCGCCGGTATGGGCGCCGACCTGTACGAGAGCTATGTCGGCTCCGTCATCTCCTGCGCCGCGCTGGGTGTAGCCGCGTTCTCCGGCAACGGTGATATGCAGTTCAAAGCCATGGCGATCCCCATGATCATGGCGGCGCTGGGCATCGTCTGCTCCATCATAGGCACATTCTTTGTCCGCACAGGTGAAAAGACAGAACAGAAATTACTCCTCAAGGCGTTATCCAGAGGTACCAACCTATCCGCGATCCTGATCGCCGCGGCGGCGTTCCCGCTGATCTGGTTCATCCTCGGCGAGAGCTACTATCCGTTGTACTTTGCGGTGCTTGCGGGCTTGATCGCCGGCGTCTTGATCGGTAAATCCACCGAGTATTTCACATCTGATTCCTATAATCCCACCAAGAAGCTTGCCGGCAAATCCGAGACCGGCTCCGCCACCATCATCATCGGCGGTCTGGGACTCGGTATGCTTTCCACCGCTCTGCCGATCATCATCGTCGGTATCGCGGTGCTGGTATCCTTCTTTGTTTCCGGCGGCACGATCGACAATCCGCAGATCGGCTTGTACGGTATCGCGCTGGCGGCAGTAGGTATGCTGTCCACCCTCGGTATCACCCTCGCGACCGACGCTTACGGTCCCGTAGCGGATAACGCGGGCGGTATCGCCGAGATGAGCGGCCTCGAGCCCGAGGTCAGAGAGCGTACCGACGCCCTCGACAGTCTGGGCAATACCACCGCCGCGACCGGCAAGGGCTTCGCGATCGGTTCCGCTGCATTGACAGCTCTCGCTCTGATCGCTTCCTATATCGACAAGGTCAAGAGTATGCCTAACGCGGGCGACGTCGATTACGCCAGCTTCAGCGTGATGAATCCGCTGGTACTGATCGGTCTGTTCATCGGCGCGTGCCTGCCGTTCGTATTTGCCGCGCTCACCATGGACGCTGTCGGCAGAGCCGCACAGAGCGTCGTTATTGAAGTCCGCAACCAGTTCAAGAAGATCAAAGGTCTGATGGAGGGCAAAGCCGATCCCGATTACGCCAAGTGCGTCGATATGTGCTCCCGCTCCTCGCTGAAGGAGATGATCCTGCCGACCGTTATCGCGATCATCGTACCGGTCGTCGTCGGTCTGGTGCTCGGCTTCTACGGCGTTGTCGGTATGCTTGCGGGCGCGACAGCCTCCGGCTTCCTGATGGCGATCTTTATGTCCAATTCCGGCGGCGCGTGGGATAACGCCAAGAAGTATATTGAAGCGGGCAACCACGGCGGCAAGGGCTCCGATCAGCATAAGGCGGCTGTTGTCGGCGACACCGTCGGCGATCCCTTCAAGGACACCTCCGGTCCCTCGATCAACATCCTGATCAAGCTGCTCTCGATGGTCTCCATCGTCTTTGCGGCGCTGGTCGTGAATGTCCATATCTTCGGATAAAACTACATATAGTAGATAATTACAGAGCAGACACCAAATATTGTGTCTGCTCTGTTTTTTTGTCATAAAAAGAATTAACCGTTACAAAGTTGAACGAATTTATGTTCCAAAAGGAATTAACCGTTAAGAAACTGATATGAAAATAGTCAACCTGTAACTGGAAATCCCGCGCTTTCTCTGCTACAATAATATTGTAAGATATTAAAACAATAGTTCGACTCGGAAAACGGGTCATGTGATGAAGAAGGAGATGAGCGAATGAAAGTCAGTGTTCAAGGCGAACGTGTATCGGATAAGATTGCCAATATGTATGTGGATGAATTGGTCAAAGCGCACCCCGACAAGAACATTTCGGCGGTAGATATCATCGTGGAGGGCGACAGCCTGAAAATACGGATGATGCATGAGCTGGATAAAACCGCCTGAGAGGGTGAGCGTGACACACGCGAATAAATCCGTCAAAACCGCAGGACAAAAGGTCTTGTGTCAGCATAGGATATAGATCCATGTATTTTGAAAACCGCCGCTCAACAGCGGCGGTTTTGCATTGTGCGGGAATGGCTTCGGGCAGCCATTCGATAGCAAAACCGGGTTCGGACTTATTATCGAATGGCTAACGCAATATTTTGTATATGTCTTTACAAGCGCCCCGAAAGGTTGTATAATTTTTTTGAATCTATATATCAGCGGAGGGAAGAATGGTAAAAAAACGTAACGGCGCCATCGACTTCTGGCGCTTTATCTTTGCGGCGATACTGGTGATTTTCCATTCCAGTATGATGGATATCGCGCTGATCCATCCCGGCGAGGATTATATGTTCCCGTTCCAGATGGGTTCTCTGGCGGTAGAATTCTTTTTATTGACCTCAGGCTTTTTGTTTGCGAAGTCGATGAACAAAAAGAGGGACAACACCCTCTCGTGGAAAGGCACATGGACCTTTATGAAAGGTAAGCTGATGTCCTTTTATCCCGCTTACCTGATCTGTCTGTTCTTGAACTTTATCGCGGTGAACGTCACCCGATATATCTGTCATGTCGATCCGTATCTCGAAGGGATGTCGCGCGGCGATAATTTCAAAAACCTGTTTATCAACTTCGGCAAGATGCTCTATGAGTCGACTCTGCTGAGGAACTTCGGACTGGATTTTCGGCAAGATGCTCTATGAGTCGACTCTGCTGAGGAACTTCGGACTGGATTTTGAGCGTCTGCTCGATCAGGCGTGGTATCTGTCCGCGATGATGCTGGTGCTTTTGCTGCTCTATCCGCTGTACGCGAAGAACAAGCGGCGTTTTGAATTCTTTATCGCACCGGTGATCGCGGTGGCGCTGCTGGGCTTTTTGTTCCTGCACGGACAGTCGCTGCTCAACCCGTCGAAACGATATGAATTGTTTTATAAGTACGCGTTCACCTATAAAGGCAACGTCCGCGCGATGGCGGAGATCTGTCTCGGCGTCGTGTGCTGGCGCATATGCGAGTGGTTGAAAAAGATCGATTTCTCAAAGCCGGGCAGAGTGCTGCTCGCGATCATCGAGCTGTTCGGTTACGGCTTTGCGATCTGCTATATGCACTTTATGGCGAACGCATACGTCAACACCTTCTGGCATCGCCTGAGTATCATGAATGCCGAGCTGACCGGCGACAGGTCAAAGATCGTGGATCCGTCCTACGACAGCCGCTTCAGCGCCGTGCAGTTTGTTTTGCTGGCGTTTCTGGCGGTATCCGTCACGATCACCTTCAGCGAAAAGAGCATCATCAGCGGGCTCTTCAATCATAAGTTCTTTACCGTGCTGGGTCAGTACAGCCTGTATCCGTATCTGCTGTATTCGATCTTTTCGGCAAATCTGCCGCTGTGGCTGCAAAAATGGCATCTCGGCGACAAGCTCTCGACCGATACCGTCGTGCTGATCTACTGCGGGTTGACCTTTGTGACGGCGGCGATCGTAATGGCGGCGCACCTGTCCGTGAAAAAACTATTACGCAGGCGAAAAGAAAAACGCCTTGCCGCGCAGGAGGGGTGAGATGATGAAAAAACGTAACGGAGCCCTCTGCTTTTGGGCGTTTGTCTTTAGTATGATCTTCATCCTGCACTATGTGTATTTCTTTGATGTGAAGAAATGGGACAGCGGCAATTTTCTGTTTTCCCGCGGCGAGATCGCGATCGACTTCTTCTTTATCGCCGTCGGCGCGTGGTTTGCAAAAAGCATCAACGAAATCTCCGCCGACCGACCGTTTGAATGGCGGGACTACGGCAGCTTTTTGAAAGGCGTTCTCAGGCGCTATCTGCCCGCGTTCGCGATCAGCTGGGTCGCCTCCTTTATCGTCCTCAACATCGCGTGCTTTGTCAACGTCAAAACGACCGTCAACAACTTTTTGACGTCATTATTGGAGCTGCTGCCCTTCAGAAGCGCCGGCTTCAACGCCGCGCCGGTGGACGACAAGACCATCGTCGGCTACCGCGTGATGGATCAGGTATGGATCTTCTCGGCGATCTTCATCGCGCTGGCGATTCTGTATCCGCTGTATCGTCGCAACCGTCAGCGGTTCGAGTACTATATCGCGCCGGTGGGCGCCGTGCTGGTGCTGTGCTTCCTGTTCTTCCGGACAAAGGTGCTGACCGCCGACACCCTGCTGCTGCTCGATCCCAAACCGAAGGCGCTGTATTACTCCTTCCTCGGCACCTACAAGGCGTTCGCGGAGATTTTAGCAGGCGTTGTCTGTTACCTGATCGCGCGCCATATCGGCAAAAAAACGATTTCAAAAGCAAAATCGCATCTGCTTTCTCTCATCGAGATCTGCGCCTATCTGACGGCGATCCTGTATATGCAGTTCATGTTCCGCTTTGAACTGCCGAAGAACTTCGACTATCTGGCGCTGGCTATGATGTTGCTCGGTGTGACGCTGAGCCTCAGCGAAAAGAGCTCGATCAGCCGGCTGTGCAACAATAAGGTGTGTTACTTCCTCGGTAAATTCAGCCTGTATCCCTTGCTGACCTTTATGATGTTCGCAAAGACTCTGCGCTGGTACCTGCCGAAGATGAGCTACGGAAAATTGACGCTCCTGTATATCGCGCTGACGCTCGCTTCGGCGATCGTCGTCATGCTGCTGGAAAAACCGTTCGTCAGGCTGATAAAGTCCATGAAGCGGCTGTTTGTCAAGCCGCAGGCGCTGAAAGAGAAGGAGACCGCATGAAACCGAATCGAATTATTTTGATCGCCGCCCTGCTGTTGACGGCGATGCTGCTGACCTGCTGTGCCGATTCCCGAAAAGCGGAGAGCAGCGCCCCTGCAACAGAAGCCGCGACAGCGGTTAAAGAGGAAGAGACCGCTCATCCGGATCCCGTGGGCTACCGGCAGATCTCTCAGGAGGAAGCGCAAAAGATGATGGAAACCGAAAAGGATTATATCATCCTGGACGTCCGCACGCCTGCCGAGTACGCCGAGGGTCATATCCCCGGCGCGATCTGCATCTCGCACGACAGCATCCCGACGGATGATATCCCCGAGCTGCCGGACAAGGATCAGCTGATCATGATCTACTGCCGCAGCGGCAGACGCAGCAAGCTGGCTGCGGAGCAGCTCGTCAGTCAGGGCTATACCGATATCGTCGAATTCGGCGGCATCAACACCTGGCAGGGAGAGATCACAACCGAATAATGCAAAAAAAGAGCCGAGAGATCGGCTCTTTTTTGATTGTTCATCACAGCAGTCGGTCAAGACCTTTTTCAAGGTATCGGTTCCAGAACGCCCAGTTATGGACGCCCGGACCCTCTTCATAGCAGAAATCGGCGTTGTGCTGCTTTAAAAATGCCGCAAACTCACGGTTATGTCCGATAAGAGAATCCTCCGTGCCGCAGGCTAAATAGATTTTCGGGATCGGCGTGCCGGCATCCTTTAGGCGCAGATACTGCACCTCGGGATTCTTATCGGACGCTTCGACCTCTTTTTGGTCGCCGAAAATGTCGGTGATCATTTCACGCGGCATCACACCGGGCTTTTCGAAGGTCTCGTTGGCGTATTCGTGGATGACCAGCGCCGATGACAGCGCGATACAGGCGCCGAAGGTCTCGGGATACGCCAAAGCGGTATGCAGAGCGCCGTATCCGCCCATCGAGAGTCCGCCGATCAGGGTGTTCTCTCGCTTCATATTGATGCGAAACGTCCGATTGAGGTAGTCAGGCAGCTCGCTGCCGACATATTCGCCCCAGTTGGCTCCCGGATAACCCTTGTCAAGATAAAAGGTATTGCCGACCGTCGGCATAAAAATGTTCAGATTGAACTGGCTCGCCATCTCTTGCGCCAGACCGCCGTACAACCAGTCGGTGTCGGTGCCGGTCAATCCGTGAAGAAGGATCAGGTTATACGGTTCTCTTTCATAATGCCTTAAGTCCCGTACATCGTCCATCCAAACGTCATTTGCTAAAACAAAGGCAAAATTTGCGTGCTGCATAATCGTATTTGCATGAAATTCCATTCTTCCGCTTGCCATTTTCTCATCTCCCGATATACATGATGATATTGATGATATTATAATACCACAAAAAAATCGCTTGTCTATAGCAATCTGTCGCTTTTCTTCCGCCAATGGCGGAAAAAGTAAACCGCGTTCGGATTTATTATCGAATGGCTATGGACAAAGGAACTTGAAACGTGCTAAGATAATGAAAAAGGTAATATGAGGTCTATATATGCGAAACATTATTCATCTG
>CACZAW010000094.1 GCA_902779225.1 uncultured Ruminococcus sp.
GCGCTAATTTCGGGATCATGCCGCCGCTGATCGACCGCCCGCGTGACAAAGCCGAGCGCGGTGCGGCATATGCCGAGCGTGCCCTAACCGATCTCAGGCGTTTCATACAGCAAAGCCTATTGTAGGGGAGAGTCTTGACTCTCCCGTTCGCGAAGCGACCTTTATAATCTGTTTGAATGTATCTTATCACGTTTTGAGGAAACAAAATGCGTGATAAATGTTGAACATCAATCTTGATGTTCAAACGGGCAGGTCAAGACCTGCCCCTACAAAGTATAGATAAGGAAGATCATTATGAAAATCATTGTTGATGCATTCGGCGGCGATAACGCCCCGCTTGCGCCGATCAAAGGCGCGATCGACGCCCATAACGAATACGGCGTGGATATCATCCTCACCGGCGATGAGGCGACGATCCAGCGTGTCGCGGCGGATAACGGTCTGAGTCTGAACGGCATTACGATCGTGCACGCACCCGACGTCTTTACCAACGACGATCAGCCCTCTACGATCCGCTCCAAGGCGAAGGCGAATACCTCGATGGCTGTCGGAATGAATCTGCTCAAAAAAGGCGAGGGCGACGCCTTTGTTTCTGCCGGCAACTCCGGTGCGCTGGGCGCAGGCGCGATGTTCCTCGTTAAGCGAATCAAGGGCATCCAGCGCGTTGCATTTGCGCCGGTCATGCCGAATTATAACAGCTACTTTATGCTCATCGACAGCGGCGTCAATACCGACGTCCGCCCCAAAGCGCTCCAGCAGTTCGCGATGATGGGCTCGATCTATATGAACAAGGTCATGGGCTTTGATAATCCTCGTGTCGGGCTCGCCAACGTCGGCACCGAGGAGCATAAGGGCGACGCCCTCCGACAGGAGACCTTTGCTTTGTTGAAGCAGACGCCGTCCATCAACTTTGTCGGCAACGTCGAGGGCCGCGATATTCCGCTTGACGGCGCTGACGTCGTCGTCTGCGACGGTTTCACCGGCAATATGATCCTCAAGACCTATGAGGGCGTTGCGATGGCGCTGATGAAGAAGATTAAGGGCGTTTTTTACAAGAACCTCAAAACCAAGATCGCCGGCGCGCTCGTCAAGAACGATATGAAAGAGCTTAAGAAGTCGATGGATCACAACGAGGTCGGCGGCGCTCCCGTACTCGGCTGCGCTAAGCCTGTATTCAAGGCGCACGGTTCCGCAAATGAAAAAACCATCAAGAACGCGATCCGTGTCACGATCGATTATGTCAAAAACGACGTGATCGCTTCGATCACCGAGGCGCTTAAGGAGATTCCCGATACCGGAAACGAGGAAGAGTAATGAAAGATTTGCAAGAGGCGATCGGCTACAGTTTCAACGACCTCTCTCTCCTGACCGAGGCGCTGACCCATTCGTCCTATGCCCACGAACAACATAAGAATATGAAGTATAACGAGCGGCTTGAATTTCTCGGAGACGCGGTGCTGTCGATCGTGGTTTCGGATTATATCTACAACCACTGTCCCAATCTGCCCGAGGGTGAGCTGACCAAGCTGCGCGCGTCATTGGTGTGCGAAAAAAGTCTGTTCGATTTTGCCAAGCAGATTAATCTCGGCGATTATCTGCGGCTTTCTAACGGCGAACGCCGCAACGGCGGCGCTAACCGCCCTTCGATCGTGTCCGACGCGTTTGAGGCGCTGATCGCAGCGATCTACCTCGACGGCGGCATGGAGCCGGCTAAAAAGCATATCCTGCGTTTTGTGATCCCCGAGATCGAGAACCATAAGAACAACTCCTTCAAGGACTATAAGACCGCCCTGCAGGAGATCATCCAGAAGAATCCCGGCGAGCGGCTCGAGTATCGCTTGGTCGGGTCCTCCGGCCCCGATCACAACAAGCATTTCAAGGTCGAAGTGCTGCTCAACTCCAACGTCATCGGTCACGGCGGTGGACGCTCCAAAAAAGAAGCCGAACAGCAGGCAGCGCGCGAGGCACTGGAGCTGATGGGTTATTAAGCACGCTAACGTCGCGCTGTTTATTCCGTTCAACGGCTGTCCTCACCGATGTTCCTTTTGCGACCAGCGCAGTATCACCGGCAGCGTCGGTCAGCCGACGCCCGCAGACGTCAGAGCAGCGATCGAATCCTCGATTAATTCTTTAAAAGAAAATACATACACCTCCGAGATCGCGTTCTTCGGCGGCAGCTTTACGGCGATCGACCGCGGCTATATGCGCTCTCTGCTCGATGCGACAAAGCCCTATATCGACCGCTTCAAGGGGATTCGTATCTCGACCCGACCCGATGCGATCGATAACGACGTTTTGACTTTGCTCAAGTCGTATAAAACGACTGCGGTCGAGCTGGGCGCGCAGAGTATGAGCGATGCGGTGCTTTCTGCCAACGACAGGGGACATACCGCCGATGATGTCCGCAACGCCGCTGTACTGATTCAGCGTTATGATATGGAGCTCGGGCTTCAGATGATGACCGGTCTATATCAAAGCACTGATGCACTTGACCGATATACGGCGGAGGAGTTCATCCGCCTGCGCCCGTCGACCGTGCGAATCTATCCGACGATCGTCATGCGCGGCACGCGTCTGGGCGAACTGTATGAGGCCGGCGCGTATGCACCACAGACATTGGATGAAGCGGTTGCGTTATGTGCCGAGCTGCTGCCCCTGTTTGCCGAAAACGGCGTCAAGGTGATCCGCGTCGGACTGCATGATACCGAGACCCTGCGGCGCGATATGCTGGCGGGTCCCTACCATCCCGCGTTTCGCGAGCTTTGCGAAAGCCGTATCATGCTCCGCAAAGCATTCGGGTTATTACAGGACAAGCCGTCCGGAGCGTATACGTTGGCGGTCAATCCGAGATGCCGCTCCAAGCTGACCGGCAATCAAAAAAGCAACCTGATCGCCCTTGAAAAACAGGGCTATACGATCCGAATCACAGAAGATCCGCAGATTCCCGATTCTGCAATAATTCTGTTATAAGACATACTTTTCTGATTTATAATTCGAAAAAGGAAATATCTATGCTTCTGAAATCACTGGAGCTGCAAGGCTTCAAAACCTTTCCCGATAAAACTAAATTGACCTTTGATAAGGGTATCACCTCTGTTGTCGGCCCCAACGGCTCCGGTAAGTCGAACATCTCCGAC
The DNA here is from genome assembly GCA_902779225.1 of uncultured Ruminococcus sp. Taxonomy (GTDB): domain Bacteria; phylum Bacillota; class Clostridia; order Oscillospirales; family Acutalibacteraceae; genus Ruminococcoides. Next base: position 3,138 of record CACZAW010000094.1, read on the forward strand.
GCGATCCGCTGGGTGCTGGGCGAACAGAGCGCGAAAGCGCTGCGCTGCTCCCGCATGGAGGACGTCGTCTTCAACGGCACCGACAAACGCAAGCGTCAGGGATATGCCGAGGTCACGCTTACCATCGACAATTCCGACCGCCGATTGCCCTACGGCGGCGACGACGTAGCGGTCACCCGCCGCTATTATCGTTCCGGTGAATCGGAATACCTGATCAATAAGGCGGCAGTCCGTCTGAAGGATATCCACGAGCTGTTCATGGATACCGGTCTCGGTCGCGACGGCTACTCCATGATCGGTCAGGGCAAGATCGACTCGATCGTCGCTTCCAAAAGCGAGGATCGCCGCGAGATCTTTGAAGAAGCCGCCGGTATCTCCCGCTATCGCTACCGCAAAACAGAGGCGGAGCGCAAGCTGGCACATACCGAGGAAAATCTTCTCAGACTGCGCGATATCGTGACGGAGCTGGAGAGCCGCATCGAACCGCTCCGTGTGCAGTCCGAAAAGGCGGAACAGTTCCTGACGTATTCCGAAGAGAAGCGCGGTCTGGAGATCGCTCTTTGGCTGGATACGCTGAACAAAAGCTCCAAGGTGCTCCGCGATCATGAGGATAAGATCGCCGTTGCCAAGGCGCAGTACGACGAGGCGGAAGAGGTCTTGTCCGGGATCTCTAACGAGACGGAAGAGATCTATATCAAAAACGGTGAGATCGCGTCGCGTATCGAAGAGATCCGATCAGGCTCTGCGGCACATGAAGCGCAGATCGCCGAAAAGCGCGCGATGATCTCCGTAGCGGAGAATGATATCCTCCACAATAACGATAATATCGCGCGTATTCTCGGCGAGATCGAAAAGGCGGAGAATTCCACCGCCGACATCAAGAATATCATTGAAGAAAAGCTCGGTCGGATCGACGAGATCAAGGCGAAGATCGAAAAGCGCCGCTCCGATTATAATACCGTTGCCGACGAGCTGAACAATATCAACAGCGACGCCTCGCGCAGCAGCGACGAGCTGCAAAAGCTGTCAGCGATCATCGCGTCTTTGTCTCAGCGGCTCGCCGACGTTCGCGTCACGGATATCACGAGCGCATCCTCGATCGAGGAGCTGGACGCCCGCGCGGCGACATTGAAGGAATCAAAAGCCGCCAAAGAAGCCCAGCGCGACGATCTGCTCTCTATCAAGGACGATTATGAAACGCAGCTCAAGCAGGCTGACAATACCGTCGCCTCCGTTTCCAATTCCATCGAGGGCTTGGAGATGAAGCTCACTTCCCGCATGAAGAAGCGCGACGAGCAGAAGCAGGTTGCGGATAACCTGCGGCTGGACGCGGATGAAAAATCCCGCCGCGCCAAGCTGCTGTCCGATCTGTCGGCGAATTACGAAGGCTTCTATAACAGCGTCAAAACGGTGATGAAGGCGTCAAAAGAGGGCGCTGTCGGCGGCATTTGCGGCCCTGTCACCACCCTGATCAAGGTACCTTCCAAGTATAATATCGCGATGGAGGTCGCTCTCGGCGCAAAGATGCAGCACATCGTCGTCAACAGCGACGCCGACGCCAAGCGCGCGATCGAAATGCTCAGAAAACGCGACGCAGGCCGTGCGACCTTCCTGCCTTTGACAACGATCAAGCCGCGTTCTCTGAAAGAAAAAGGACTCGACGATTGCTACGGCTATATCGGTATCGCATCCGAGCTTTGCTCTACCGATCAAAAATACGAGAATATCCTCTCCAATCTGCTCGGAAAAATCGTTGTGGCTGAGGATCTGTCCGCTGCATCCGCGATCGCCAAGCGTTACGGCTACCGCTTTATGGTCGTTACCCTCGACGGTCAGGTCATCAATGCCGGCGGTTCCTTTACCGGCGGCTCCCGCGCAAAGAATTCCGGTCTGCTCTCCCGCGAGAGCGAGATCGATAAGCTGAATAAAGAAGCCCGCGAGCTGTCCGAAAAAGCGCAGGCAGCCTTTGACAGTTTCAAGCAGGCTGAGAGCCAATATGCCGCGTGTGAAGCCGATCTTCTCGGCGCGCGCGCCGACCTCTCCAACGCGCAGCAGGACGCCGTTCGTCTGAGAGCGGAGTATAACGCCTGCATCGGCGAGCTTGCCGGTCTCTCGCGTGATCTCGACGATATTGACGCAGAGCTGTCCGCTTCCGATGCAAAGGTTGATGAGCTGAAATCCGCGCGCGCACTGGCGCAAAAGGATCTTGTTCGTTTCAATGCCGAGATCGAGTCTACCGAGATGAAGATCAAGACCCTCACCGGCTCGCGCGACGAGATGACCCAGCAGCGCGAGGCCCTCGCCGATAAGCTGCAGGAGATGCGCCTCGAGATCCTCGCGTCCGAAAAGGACGTCGATAATCTGAATGCAGAAATCGAAACGGCGCGTCTGTCCGGCGACGATCAGCAGCTTCGTATCGCGGAACTGGTGAAAGAAAAGGAAGAAATCGAGAATAATAATTCTGATATAGAAAATAAAATCGGTATTCTGAAGGAAGAGATCCAAGCCCTGAGCGATAAGGTCGCCGAGGCGACCGCAGCGATCGAGCACATGAATACCGAACGCGACGAGTTGGAAAAGCGCACCGTTGAGCTGCGCCGCCTTGAGCGTGACAAGATGTCCGAGCGCGAGCTGGCGTCCAACGAATTCTCCCGTCTGGAGGTCAAAAAGGATTCGCTTCAAAAGCAGTTTGACGACATTATCTCCAAGCTGTGGGAGGAATACGAGTTGACCCGCCGCGAGGCGGAGGAGCAGGCGATCGAGCTGGAGAGCCTGACCGCCGCGCGTTCCAGACTGTCCACGCTCAAATCCAAGATCAAAGCGCTGGGCTCCGTCAATGTAGCCGCGATCGAGGAATACAAAGAGGTATCCGAGCGCTATACCTTTATGAAGGCGCAGGTCGATGACGTCGAGAAATCCAAAAAGGAGATCGAGAACCTGATCCAAAGTCTGACCAAGCAGATGAAAGAGGTGTTTGTCGATTCCTTTGCGGAGATCAACAAGAATTTCACGCTGACCTTCAAGGAGCTGTTCGGCGGCGGCGAAGCTCATTTAGAGCTTTCCGATCCCGAGAATATCCTGACCTCCGGTATCGATATCATCGTTCATCCTCCGGGCAAGATCGTCGTCCATCTGGAGGCGCTCTCCGGCGGTGAAAAGGCTCTTGTCGCGATCGCGCTGTACTTTGCGATCATGAAGGTGCGTCCCGCGCCGTTCTGCGTCATGGACGAGATCGAAGCGGCGCTCGACGAGGTCAACGTCGACCGCTTTGCAAGCTATCTGCGCAACCTTACCGAGGATACGCAGTTTATCCTCATTACCCACCGCCGCGGTACGATGGAAGAGGCTGACGTCCTCTACGGCGTTACCATGCAGGACGAGGGTATCTCTAAGCTGCTCGAGCTGCGCGCCTCCGAGGTCGCGACAAAGCTCGGAATCAAGTAAAAGCATCCTTTTCATCTGTCATTGCGAGGGTCGAACATTGTCCTCCTCGGAATGACACAAAATGATATTTACAGGAGAATATTATGGGACTTTTCAGTAAACTCAAATCAGGCTTAAAAAAGACCCGCGACGCGGTCGTCGGTCAGATAGATTCGATGCTCAAGTCGTTCACCAAGATCGACGAAGAGCTGTTTGAAGAATTGGAAGAGCTGCTTGTCATGGGCGACGTCGGCGTAGCGACAGCGACGAAAATCTGCGACGAGCTGCGCGTTCGCGTCAAGCAAAAGGGCATCAAAGACCCTGAGCTGATCATGAACGAGATCGCCGAGCTGTCCGCAGAGATGCTGAGCGGCGGCAATGAGATGGTGCTGAACACCAAGCCGTCCATCATCCTCGTCATCGGCGTCAACGGCGTCGGCAAGACGACCTCCATCGGCAAGATCGCGAACAACCTCAAAAAGAGCGGCAAACGCGTGATCGTTGCCGCGGCGGACACCTTCCGGGCGGCGGCCATCGATCAGCTCGCGGTCTGGTGCGAGCGCGCGGGCGTGGAGCTCGTGGCGCAGAAGGAGGG
>CACZAW010000095.1 GCA_902779225.1 uncultured Ruminococcus sp.
TCAGAGAGAAGAACAGAAATATTGCCATATCTATGGTTTCGTGGTAGAATGGATGTAGCAACCAAATCCATCAGATTGTGAGAAAAAGCTATGAATGAAATCGAATTAATGAATGCCGGGGAATTGCATTACTTCGACGACGAAGAAATCAACGCGTTGTCCTATCGGGCGCAGGAATTGCTCGAACAGTACAATGCCACCGCCGCGAACGATGAAAGCGCAAGAACGGAGATCCTAATGAAATTGCTCGGAAAGATAGACGGTCATTGCACCATAAAACCGCCTTTCCGTTGCGATTACGGCAAATTCATTGAAATAGGCGAGGGCGCTTTTCTGAATTACGACTGCATTATTCTTGACGCCTGCACGGTCAAGATCGGGAAACACGTCATGATCGGACCGCGTACCTGTATTTACAGCGCCACACACCCGATTTATGCTCCCGTCAGGACAGCGGGTTACGATATCAGCAAGCCCGTAACGATCGGCGATGATGTCTGGCTGGGCGGCAATGTCGTTGTGAATCCGGGCGTTACGATCGGTGAAGGCAGCGTCATCGGCTCCGGTTCGGTCGTGACGAAGGATATTCCGGCTAACGTCATCGCCGCCGGAAACCCTTGCCGCGTGATCCGTGAGATCACAGAAGCAGATAAGACCTATTGGGAAACCAAGAGAGATCAATACTTAATTAAAAAGGGGGCGTCGGTATGAACGTTATCCACATGAAATATGCGGTCGAGGTCGCGAAAGCCGGTTCGATCAACAAGGCAAGCGAAGCGCTGCACGTGGCGCAGCCGAATCTCAGCCGCTCTATCAAGGAACTGGAAGCGGATCTGGGGATCACGATCTTTTCACGCACGTCAAAGGGCATGACGCTCACGCCCAAGGGCGAAGAATTCATAGGGTACGCCCAAAATATACTTCGTCAGCTGGATGAAGTCGAAATGATGTATAAGTCGGAACTGCCTGCGAAGCAGACCTTTTCCGTATCGGTGCCCCGTGCAAGCTATATCGCCGACGCGTTCGCCAAGTTTTCGAACTGTATCGGCGAAGGTTCGGCGGAGATCTATTATCAGGAAACCAATTCCAACCGCGCGATCATCAATATATTGGAGCACAATTACAATTTGGGCATCATCCGTTACGCTTCCCATTTTGACAATTATTTCAAGACCTTGCTCGATGAAAAGGGCTTGCAGTACGAATTGGTCGCGGAATTCCGGTATGTGCTCGTGATGAACGCCAAGCATCCGCTGGCGCAAAAGGACGAGATCCGTTATCGGGATCTGGAGCCGTATATACAGATTTCCCATGCCGACCCCTATGTTCCTTCACTGTCTGCGGCAACCGTGCAAAAGGACGAACACACCGTCGACTGTTCCCGCAATATTTACGTGCTTGAGCGCGGCGGTCAATTCCATCTGCTTTCTCAGAATCCGAATACCTTTATGTGGGTCTCTCCGATGCCGGAAGAGGTGATCTCGGGCTTCGGTTTGGTGCAAAGAACCTGTCCCGATAATCAAAAGCTCTACCGCGATGTGATGATACACCGCAAGAATTACCGTCTCAGCAAGCTGGACAAGGCGTTTGTGACGGAACTGTGCAGCTCCAAGCGCCGATATTTCTGAACACAAAAACAAAAGATAAAAGCAGCAGCCTTTTCTCTCGGAATCGGCTGCTGTTTCTTTATTCAAACTATTCGAGATATGGTATATCGATATCTATATTACCGATATACTTTTTTGGTTATTCAAATATACAGATAATACTGTTAGAATATAGATAAGTAAACAGGAGGTGAGACTTTGCAATCCGCAATTTCAAGAGCTACGCTCGGTCGGCTTCCGGCTTATCTGCAATATTTGGAAAATGTAACAAGCGAGCATATTTCGTCAGCGGCAGTCGCCAGAGCGCTTGGCTTGGGAGAAGTCCTGGTGCGCAAGGATCTGAGCCTTGTGTGCGGCAAGGGAAAGCCCAAAACCGGTTATGTCACCGAGGCGCTGAGGGCTTCGCTGAAAGCCGCGCTGGGTGTCGATCGTGTAACGCCGGCGGTTTTAGTGGGAGCCGGCAAGCTCGGCACGGCATTGATGGATTACAAAGGCTTTTCTTACTACGGAATGGACATCATCGCTGCATTTGACAAAAACGCGGATAGCAGCCGCGAGGTCTCCGGCAAGCCCGTTTATCCCATGGAGCAGCTGCGGCGGTTTTGTCAGATACACGACGTCAAGATCGGTATCATTACCGTTCCTGCCGACGCGGCGCAATCGGTCTGCGATCAGCTGATCGCAAGCGGAATCGAAGCCGTATGGAACTTTTCACCGGTCAGGCTGAATGTTCCGGACGGCGTCGCCTTACAAAATGAAAACTTAGCCTTATCCTTGGCTCATCTGCACAGTATGCAAATCAATTAACTTAGGAGGAAAAACAATGGGAACAGAAAAGAAGAATTATGAGATCGTTGACGGCGTAGAAAAGCTGGAAGCAGCGCTTGCCAGAGCAAAAGCGGCACAGAAGATCTTTGCCACCTACACGCAGGAGCAGGTCGACGCTATCTTTTTAGCGGCTGCTACCGCGGCAAACCAGGCTCGTATCCCTCTCGCGCAAATGGCGGTAGAAGAGACCGGCATGGGCATCGTAGAGGATAAGGTCATCAAGAATCACTATGCCAGCGAGTACATCTACAATCAGTACCGCGACGTCAAGACCTGCGGCGTGATCGAAGAGGACAAGGCTTACGGCACGAAGAAGATTGCCGAGCCGATCGGCGTAGTAGGCGCTGTCATCCCGACGACCAATCCCACGTCAACCGCCATTTTCAAAGCGTTGATTTGTCTGAAAACCAGAAATGCCATTATCATCAGCCCCCATCCCCGCGCAAAGAACAGCACGATCGCAGCGGCAAAGGTCGTTCTGGAAGCGGCGGTAGCAGCCGGCGCACCGGAAAACATCATTGCGTGGATCGACATTCCCTCGCTGGAAATGACCAATCTGCTCATGCAGGAGGCGGACATCATTCTCGCGACAGGCGGTCCCGGCATGGTCAAGGCGGCTTATTCCAGCGGCAAGCCGGCACTCGGCGTAGGCGCAGGCAACACGCCTGCCATCATTGACGACAGCGCCGACGTCACCTTGGCGGTCAACTCGATCATTCACTCCAAAACCTTCGACAACGGCATGATCTGCGCGTCCGAGCAGTCCACGATCGTCCTCGACAGCATTTACGACGCGGTCAAGCAGGAATTCGCGGCACGCGGCTGTTATTTCCTCAAGGACGACGAACTCGAGAAGGTTCGCAAAACCATCATCATCAACGGCGCGCTCAACGCGAGGATCGTCGGTCAAAAGGCGGCGAAGATCGCCGAGCTCTCCGGCGTCAAGGTTCCTGCCGGCACCAAGATCCTGATCGGCGAAGTGGAATCCGTCGACATCAGCGAGGAATTCGCTCACGAAAAACTCAGCCCCGTTCTCGCCATGTACCGCGCGAAGGACATCCACGACGCCTTCGATAAGGCGGAGCAGCTGATCGCGGACGGCGGCTACGGCCATACATCCTCCATCTATCTGGACGCTGTCAACGAAAAGGCAAAACTCGAAGAATTTGCGGCGCGCATGAAGACCTGCCGTATCTTGGTCAACACCCCGTCTTCTCAGGGCGGTATCGGCGACCTGTACAACTTCAAGCTCACTCCCTCGCTCACCCTCGGCTGCGGCTCATGGGGCGGTAACTCCGTCAGTGAAAACGTGGGCGTAAAGCACCTGATCAATATCAAAACAGTTGCCGAAAGGAGAGAGAATATGCTTTGGTTCAGAGCACCTGAGAAGGTCTATATCAAGCAGGGCTGCATGCCTGTTGCACTCGATGAATTAAAGAACGTCATGAACAAGAAGCGCGTGTTCCTTGTAACCGACAGCTTCCTTTATAAAAACGGCTATACCAAGCCCATCACCGACAAGCTCAACGAACTGGGAATCCAGTACACCGCCTTTGCGGACGTCGAGCCCGATCCCACCCTTTCCTGCGCGATCAAGGGCGCCGAGCAGATGAAGTCCTTTGAACCCGACACCATCATCGCTCTCGGCGGCGGTTCCGCCATGGACGCGGCAAAGATCATGTGGGTGCTCTACGAACATCCCGAAGCAAACTTCATGGATATGGCGATGCGTTTCTCCGATATCCGCAAGAGGATCTACACCTTCCCGAAGATGGGAGAGAAGGCTTACTTCATCGCGATTTCGACCTCTGCCGGCACCGGTTCCGAGGTTACGCCCTTCGCGGTCATCACCGATGAAAAGACCGGCGTGAAATATCCGCTTGCCGACTACGAGCTGCTGCCGAATATGGCGATCATCGACACCGATTTCCACATGACGGCTCCCAAGGGCTTGACAGCCGCTTCCGGTATCGACGCGGTCACCCATGCGCTCGAGGCTTACGCTTCCATGATGGCGACCGATTATACCGACGGTTTGGCGCTCAGAGCCCTCAAGATGATCTTTGAATATCTGCCCAGAGCCTACGACAACGGTCTCAACGATCCCGAAGCCAGAGAGAAGATGGCGAACGCCGCCACCATGGCAGGTATGGCATTTGCGAACGCCTTCCTCGGCGTATGTCACTCCATGGCGCATAAGCTCGGCGCGTTCCACCATCTGCCTCACGGCGTAGCGAACGCCCTGATGATCGACGAGGTGCTCCGCTTCAACGCCGCGGAGGTTCCGGCAAAGATGGGAACCTTCTCGCAGTACGACCATCCGCACACCCTCGCGCGCTATGCGGAGGTCGCCGATTACCTCGGCGTAGGCGGCAAGAACGACAGCGAAAAGCTCGCCAACCTGATCGAGAAGATCGATGAGCTCAAGGCGAAGGTCGGCATCAAGTCCACCATCAAAGAGTATGTTCCCGACGAGCAGGACTTCCTCGACAGACTGGACGATATGACCGTTCAGGCATTCGACGACCAGTGCACGGGAGCGAATCCCCGTTATCCGCTGATGAGCGAGATCAAGCAGATGTATCTCAACGCCTATTACGGCAAGACCTTCGAGGAGACCGAAACGCCTGACGTCAGACAAATCGGCGGCGAGGTCGACAAGCAGGACTTCAAGCAGTCGTTCCGCAGAGCAAAGAACGGCATCCATCAAAATCTGTAAGGGGAGGAACCAACCATGACACTGGATAGAGTAATCGCGGTCAGAACCGCCAAAACCGTCTACCGCGACGGCGACCTTTGCATCAAGGTATTCAACGAAGAATTTTCAAAAGCCGACGTGCTTAACGAAGCGCTGAACCAGGCGCGTATCGAAGAGACCGGACTGAATATCCCCAAGATCCACGAGGTAACGAAGATCGACGGAAAATGGGCGATCGTGTCCGACTTCATCAAAGGAAAGACCTTGCAGCAGCTGATGGATGAAGAGCCCGAGAAGAAGGACGAATATCTGAATTTGTTCGTCGATCTGCAGCTCACCGTTCTCAGCAAGACCAGTCCGCTGCTCAATAAGCTCAAGGATAAAATGAATCAAAAAATCAGCATGGCGGAGTTGGACGCCACCACCCGCTATGACCTTCACACCAGACTCAACGGCATGCCCAAGCACAACAAGGTATGCCACGGCGACTTCAACCCTTCCAACATCATCATCGCCGAGGACGGCACGCCCTACATCATCGACTGGTCTCATGCGACGCAGGGCAACGGCGCGGCTGACGCGGCGAGAACCTATCTGCTGTTCTGCCTCAAGGGCGACACCGAAACAGCCAAGCAGTATCTCGATCTGTTCTGCGAAAAGAGCGACACCGCCAAACAGTATGTCCAGAAGTGGATGCCCATCGTAGCGGCTTCCCAGTCCGTCAAGGGCAACGAACAGGAGCGCGAGTTCCTGCTGAGCTGGGCGACCGTCGTCGAGTACGAATAAGGAGGAAGCAAACATGAAAGTAACCGTATGTATCGGCTCATCCTGCCACATCAAGGGCTCCCGTCAGGTGGTGGAGCAGCTGCAGCAGCTTGTCGCGCAGAACGATCTCAGCGACAAGGTAGAGCTCGGCGGAACCTTCTGCATGGGACAGTGCCAAAAGGGCGTCTGCGTCACCGTTGACGATACCTTTTATTCGGTATCTCCCGAGAACGTCGGCGAATTCTTTGAAACGAACATAAAGGCAAAGGTATCGGCATGATTATACAGATATGCGTTGGCTCGTCGTGCCACCTCAAGGGCTCGGAACAGGTTGTCAGCCTGTTTCAAAAAGCGATCGAGGAACGCCATCTGGAGGATAAGATCACGCTTGCGGGCAGCTTCTGTGTCGGACGCTGCAACCGCGAGGGCGTGACCGTTCAGGTGGACGACGAGATCATCACGGGCGTGACGCCTGCGACCTTTGACCGATTCTTTCAGACCGAAATCTTACAAAAACTTTAACGAAAGCGAGCGTACAGATGTCGAACTGTTTGACGTTAAAAAAATCAAATTGCAAAAACTGTTATAAATGTATTCGCCACTGTCCGGTAAAGTCCATTCGCTTTTCGGGAAATCAGGCGCATATCATCGGCAACGAGTGCATTCTTTGCGGTCACTGCTTCGTGGTCTGTCCGCAAAACGCCAAGCAAATCGTCGATGAGACCGAAAAAGTGCGTGTTCTGCTGCAGAGCGGCGATCCGGTGGTCGTCAGCCTGGCGCCGTCCTTCATTGCCAACTACGCCGGCGTGGGTATCGACTCCATGCGCGGTGCGCTGAAAAAGCTCGGCTTTTACGACGCGGAGGAAACCGCTCTCGGCGCGACGATGGTCAAGCGCGAATACGACCGCATCCTGCAGGAGGAAAACCGCGATATCGTCATTTCCTCTTGCTGCCACTCGATCAATCTGCTGATCCAAAAATACTTCCCCAACTGTCTGCCGTATCTCGCCGACGTCATGTCGCCGATGCAGGCGCACTGCAAGGACATCAAAAAACGCATCCCCAACGCCAAGACCGTGTTTATCGGTCCCTGCGTAGCCAAAAAGGACGAGGCGGAGTACTATGAAGGTATCGTCGACGCGACGCTGACCTTCGAGGAGCTCTCCGAATGGCTG
>CACZAW010000096.1 GCA_902779225.1 uncultured Ruminococcus sp.
TCGTACCGGTCTCGATCTTTTCTTTCCGATAGTTATATGCGGTCCCCGAACTCATGTCGGTGCCGAGATATGCGCCGTTCAGCGCGATATCGAACGTTTCGATCTTGTCACGCGTCGCGTCGGACGCCGTTTCGGTTTCGATCGTGTCGCTGTAGGGCAGCAGATAGGTGAATTCGCCGATGACCGCGTGATTCTGATCGTCGATATCAAACTCGTAGGTCATAACGCCGTCTGAGTCGACGCCGGTGCTCAGCGATACCGCCTGAAGGACATTCGGCGCGCTGCGGCGATCGGAAAAGGTCTTGTCGCTGTCAGAATCGGTGATGAACAGCCCCGCATAATAGCGCGGATCGGTATCCGGATACGCCGTATCGGCGACATAGCCCCAGCAGGTATCGCCGTGACCGCCCAAATAGGAGCCGCCGGAATAGATCGTCAGCCCCAGTCCGATACCGCAGCCGGCTCTCAGATGCTCATGCAGCGATCGCATACCGCCGACGGGGTCAGTTTCGATACTGACGTCGCCGCTGACTTTGTCAAAGGCATATTCGTTCAGATAGCCGCCGGTGCCTGCCGTAGCAGAAGCTGCGTTCGGATCCTGCAGCGCGAACAGGTTCACGCCGTTGAAGAACCAGCCCACGCCGTAAAAGGTGGAGCCGCCGGAATCGGTAAAGGCATTGACGAACGCTTCAAAAACGTCGTCAGCCGTTTCAAAGCCCTGATCCGCCTTTGCCGCCCATCCGGTATAGGTCAGGATGTTGGAGGCAGTCGCCGCCCAGCACATGAGGGAATCGCCGTTATTGTATTGCTTTCCGGTTTTTTCGGCGTCGATGAAGCTCAGATCCTCCAGCTCAAAGTCTGCGCCCTGCGCATAGCTTGTGATGGTCCTCTGCTGGATCTCCGCGACCTTGTCTGCGGAAAGCCCGACAAGGTACACGGTCTTAGTTGTATCGGGAAGAGCGAACTCTGCGGAAAAGTAACCTTCGGGCTGTATATCGGCGGTCAGCATAGGGGTTTGCGCCTGCTCAACGGTCAGCACGGGCTTCTCATCAATGATCAGCTCGTAGCCGTCGAGACGCTCGATGGTCTGTGCATCGGGTACATCGGCAAGCATGACCTCCCTGCCGCTTTCGGTGATCGCTACCGCGTAGACGTCGTCCTCAGCGGGCTGCGCCGTCGCTGTCATGCCGGACAGCATCGTGACTGTCAGCAAAACACAGATGACACAGAGTAGTTTTTTCATATGATTTCTTCCTTTCCAAAAAGCATCCTTTAAGATGCAAGCCTTATGAGAGAACGCCTCCCCGATAAGCGGCTCGGGAAGGCGCAGTTATTTTCGGTGATTATACGATGCGGATATTCAGGGTGTCGGTGCCGGAGGTCGGTACGGTCTTGTTGGAGCTGATGACGATAACGATGTCGCCCTTCTCCACGATACCGGTCTCCATCGCCTTTTTGACCGCCTGGGTCGTGATCTCGTCGGAGGTCTTTTTCTCCTCGCCCAGCACAGGGCTGACGCCCCAGCTCAGGCACAGCTTGCAGCACACCTGCTCGGAGGTGACGACCGCGATGATCGGGCAGCTCGGACGGCAGCGCGCCATCGCGCGCGCGACAGCGCCGGTCTTGCTCTCGGCGATGATCGCCTTGGCGTTGACGTTTTCGGCGACCGTCTTGGCGGCTTCGCAGATATTCTCGCGGAAGCCGGACATATCCGTCTGGGTCGCAGACGCGCCCTTAAGGAGCATCAGATCCTCGTTGCGCTCGGCGGCGGTGCAGATATCGCGCAGCGCCATGACCGACTCGACGGGATACATACCCGCCGCGCTCTCGCCGGAGAGCATCACCGCGCTGGTGCCGTCGTAAACGGCGTTGGCAACGTCGCTGATCTCCGCACGGGTCGGACGGATATTGGTGGTCATGCTCTCGAGCATCTGGGTCGCGGTGATAACATATTTGCCCGCAAGCACACACTTGCGGATGATCATTTTTTGGATCTGGGGCAGGTTGATGAACGGGATCTCTACGCCCATGTCGCCGCGCGCGACCATGACGCCGTTAGAGACCTCTATGATGCGGTCGATATCATCCACGCCGCTCTGGTTTTCGATCTTGCTGACGATCTCGACGTCCTCATAGCCGAGGGAGTCGACATAGTCGCGCAGCTTGATCACGTCGTCAGCCGAGCGCACGAAGGACGCGGCGATAACGTTGACGCCCTGCTTGAGACCGAACTCGATATCGGCGCGGTCAACAGCGGAGATATAGGGCATATTGATGGAATAGCCGGGGATATTGAGGCTCTTGCGATTTTTGAGTCTGCCGCCCTTGACGACCTTGGTCACGATACAATCGGCACGCACGCCGGTGACCTCTACGACGATCAGGCCGTCGTCCATCAGGATCCTTCTGCCGACGGAGGAGGAATCCTTCATAAAGGCGTCGATCAGCTTGGGATAGGACAGGCTGACGCCCTCGTTGTCGCCCTTGCCGGATTCGGAATAGAGCTTGAACTCCTGACCCTCGACCAGCTCTGTGCTGCCGTCCTCAAAAACACCGACGCGGATCTCGGGACCCTTGGTATCGAGCAGCAGCGCAACGGTCTTACCGCTCTTTTTGATCGCTTCCTTGACGCGCTTGAAGCGCTCGGTCATCACATCGTATTCGCCGTGTGACATATTGAAACGCGCTACGTTCATGCCAGCGTCGATCATCTTAACCAGCGTATCGACATTGTCGCAGGCAGGCCCCATCGTACATACTATTTTCGTCATTCTCATAACAGCAACCCCCATATTATTAGTGATCAGTGGTTAGTGGTCAGTGGTCAGTGATCTGTAATCAGTGATCAGTGGCTAGTGGTCAGTGGTCAGCGATCTGTAATCAGTGACACTTGTCCAGTATCGTTAATATCATACCATACAACATCAAAAAATAAAAGGGGTTTTCAAACTTTTTTAGTATAATTGACGAAGAAAATTCCACAAGCGATCATGATGACGCTGAGCAGATACAGCGGATCAAAAATCTGGCGCTCGCCGAGGATCAGATATGACCAGATCGCGCCGAAAACGGGGATCAGCAGGTTGAAAACTAAGATCTTGCCCGCGTCGTGGCGCGTCAGCAGCGCCGTCCACAGCGTAAACGCCGCCGCGGATACAAAGGCGAGATACAGCATCGGCAGCGCGACCGCGAGAATCAGCAGCGCACCGAAGATCAGCTGATAGGCGGTCATCTCAAAGACGCGTCCTCCGGCGATGCGCTTGCCGATAAAGCCGCCGGCGGTATTGAGCAGCGCCGCGATCAACACCAAGCCCTCGCCCATGAAGGCGAAGCCTCCGTCAAGCCCGGGGAGATTGACGACGATGATCCCGGAAAAGCCGAGGATAACGCCGATCACCTTCAGCACGGTCAGCCGCTCGCCCTTGAAAACCAGCGGCGCCAGCAGTACGGCAAAAAATGCCGATGCCGCAGTCAAGATCGAGGTCTTTGTCGCGGAGGTATTGGCGACGCCGATATAGTTGAGGATATACATCAGCCCCGTCTGCACAGCGCCGTAAAGGATCGCGCCGCCGATCAGGTTCCGCGGGATCGTCGGCGGCTTTTTGCGGATAATCCACGCCGCGATGAATACCATCACGCCCGCGATCAGAAACCGCGCGCCCGCAAAGGTCAGCTTGTCCGCGACGGAAACGATATTCAGTTGTGCGTAGCTGTACTTGATGACGGGGTATGCCGAGCCCCACAGCGCGGTACAGATGATCGCGCCGACTGCGGCAAACCATTTTTTGTTAAGTAACTCTTTCATCATGGGTACCTATCGATTCAGGCGTCAGGTGTGAGAAGTCATAGGAATCGGGTGCGGGCAAAGCCCGCCGTCAGCCCTTCACCCTTCATTATTCACCATTCACCAAATAAAGCCGAAGCTCTCGCCTCGGCTTTTGTCGGTTATCTTTCGTTCATCGGGGTATAGTCGGTCTCCTGGCACACGCTCATATACGCCGGACGGATGATCTTTTTGACGTTCATCAGCTCTTCCAGACGATGGGCGCTCCAGCCGGAGATCCTCGCGACAGCAAAGATGGGAGTATACAGCTCCTTGGGCAGTCCGAGCATATTGTATACAAAGCCGGAATAGAAGTCGACGTTAGCCGATACGCCCTTATAGATACGGCGATATTTGGCGATGACCTCGGGAGCGATGCGCTCGATACGCGCATACAAGCCGTATTCCTTCTCTCTGCCCTTTTCCTCGGCAAGCTGCTCGACAAAGCCCTTGAACACCCTTGCTCTGGGGTCGGAGATCGAATAGACCGCGTGGCCGATACCGTAGATCAGGCCGCTCTTGTCATATGCGTCCTTATTGACGATGCGCTCGAGGTAAGCGGCGATCTCTTCGTCGTCCTTCCAGTCCTTGACGTTCTTTTTGATCTCCTTCATCATGCCCATGACGCGCAGGTTCGCGCCGCCGTGCTTGGGCCCCTTCAGCGAACACAGCGCCGCCGCGATCGCGGAATAGGTATCGGTGCCGGACGAGGTCACAACACAGGTGGTAAAGGTCGAGTTGTTACCGCCGCCGTGCTCGGCATGGAGGATCAGCGAAAGGTCGAGCACCTTTGCCTCCAGCGGGGTGAACTGACAGTCGGGTCGCAGGGTGCGCAGCAGCATCTCGGCAGTCGGCTCGGACGGATGCGGGTTGTGGATGATCAGGCTCTCGCCCTTGGAATAATGATTATACGCCTCGTAGGAATAGACCGTGAGCAGCGGGAAAAGCGAAATGAGCTTCAGGCACTGTCTGAGGACATTGTCGACGGACAGATTCATCACATCATGGTCATAGGACGCGAGCGTCAGCACCGCCTTCGCCAGCGAATTCATCAGATCCTTGCCCGGCGCCTTGAGAATAACGTCGCGGACAAAGTGCTTGGGCAGCACGCGCGAATCGGACAACAGCTTCATAAAATCACTGAGCTGCTCTGCGGTCGGCAGCTTGCCGAACAGCAGCAGGTAGGTGATCTCTTCAAAACCGTAACGGTCGTCGTTCATACAGCCGCGGATGATATCCTCAACGTTGATGCCGCGATAAAACAGCTTGCCGTCTGTCGGAATAACCTTGCCGTCGACGATCTTATTCTGTCGGATCTCGCTGATATCGGTCAAGCCCGTCAAAACACCCTTTCCGTTGAGATCTCTCAAACCGATGTTGACGTTATACTTCTGGTACAGCGCTTTGTCGATATCGCCGTTGTCGATACAGGCGCCGGCGAGCGACTGGATCCTCGGATCGTTCGTGTTTAACTGTGGCATATTGATCACTTCCTCCGGTGGATGGGATTATATATTCCAAATTATTATACAGTATTTTATAGGATTAGTCAAATATTATCATTACGGTGGCTCGGTCGTCGGCGCGGCAGGGCGTTTCAACAGCCGATCACGGCTATTTCACACAACATTCCGCGTCCGTTCATAATCTGTTCATAATTTCAACAATAATATCACACACAGCCCCCATATACTGTAACCATCGAAAGAAAAACACGACATTCCGAAAGGGGAGCTGAACATGGCTTTCACCTACATCTTCAAACGCATCGAGAAAAAATATATGCTCACGCAGGAGCAGTATGAATACCTGTTGGAGCGCCTCGGTCCGCATATGCATCCCGACCGCTTTTATGAGAGTGACATCCGCAACATCTACTTTGACAACACGGACGACGAGCTGATCGAGACCTCGCTCAAAAAGCCCGCCTACAAAGAAAAGCTCAGGCTCCGCTCTTACGGCTCTCCCGAAAAAGACAGTCTTGTATTCTTTGAGATCAAGAAAAAGTATCGGGGCGTCGTCTACAAGCGCAGGATCTCGATGACCCGCGACGAAGCCTACCGCTACATCCAATCCGGCGAGCTGCCGGAAGATCTGGTCGGCAACATCCCGGTGGAGATCGACTACATGATCCGCCGCTATCGCCTCTTCCCCAAGGCTTATATCGGCTATCACCGCATCGCGCTGGTCGGCAACAACGACCCGCAGCTGAGGATCACCTTTGACAGCGAGATCGTCTCGCGGTACAACGATATCCGCCTTGAGAGCGAGGCAGAGGGCGAACAGCTTCTGCCCGAGAACCATCACCTGATGGAGATCAAGATCCCCGGCGCGATGCCGCTGTGGCTGGCGCACATCCTCAGCGAAAAGAGCATCTACCCGCAGAGCTTCTCAAAATTCGGCACCGCTCATGTAAAACGTAAGCAGCAGTTCCTGTTCAATCAAAAGCGCTATAAAATGGCGGCGAGCTTTTGAAGGGCGAGCGGGAAAAACCGCACAAAACGTCACATCACCGGATATATGGATTTCCGGCTGATCAAATCTGACGGGAGGAAAACACACCTCCCCCATCATCAATAAATCACGGAGGAAGAACATCATGATATTTGAAAGCATTATCACCGCAGGCGAAAGCCTGACACTGGCTCAGGGAGCCATCTGTGCGGGCGTCGCGCTCGCACTGGGCATCCTTTCCGCCCTCGTATATATGTATAAGAGCTACTGCTCCAAAAACTTTGCGGTCACGCTCGCACTGCTGCCGCCGATCGTCGCCATGCTGATCATCATGGTCAACGGCAACCTCGGTACCGGTATCGCCGTCGTCGGCGTCTTCTCACTGGTACGTTTCCGCTCGCAGCCCGGCAACAGCCGCGAGATCCTCGCGATCATGCTCTCGATGGCGATCGGTCTTGCCTGCGGCACCGGATATGTCACCTTTGCGGCGTGCGGCGCGGTTCTGATCTGCGCGGTATGGCTGATCCTCTTCTCTTCTCCCTTCGGCAGCTCCAATGAGCTGGTCGCCGTCAAAACCGCTCAGATGGGCAGCGTCTATGAGCTGAGATATCAGGTGACCTTCAAGCGCGGCAAAAACGAAAAGGACTTTTTGGACGCGCTGAGAGCACGCAACGGCAACCTGCCCCTGCAGATCGGCAGAGTCAGCACCGTCACGGAGCTGTGATCCGGATCATAGTTTTCCTCATTAAAATATCCCCGCAGATGATCGATCATCTGCGGGGAATTTTTGCTTGTGTATCCGATTATTTCTTGGTGAGCTCCATTGACACCTTGGTGTTGTTTTCGCCTCTGGTCATCGTCAGCTTGTTACCGTCGAGGGTATAATCCCATTCATTGTTGTTGAAAGAGATCTTCTTGGCTTTGGAGTCGACGCTCCAGGTCATCGTCGTAATGTCAGGCTCGGGCGCCTTATAGGTCGCGGACTCGCCGCTGATCGTAACCGTGCCGTTTACCTTCAGTCCGTCGGCTTCCATTCCCTTTTGGTCACCGATGATGCCGGTCAAGGTATAGGTGCCGTCGATACCGCTGCCGCCGCAGGCAACAAGACACATGGTCGAAAATGCTAAAACTGCCGCAAATACTAATGCCAATACTTTTTTCATAATCATGATTTTCTTTTAATTTATAATTGTCGGATCCTGTTTGAGAGGGCGGTTTGCTTCTGCGAAAAACCGCTGTCCGGGTGGGCAGCGGTTCGCAAATCGGGATAGTGCCGTTCAGGGTATATCCGACTTTAATGACAATAGATTATGCTTTGCCGACGGAGCCGAAGATCTCCATCTTCTCCTTGACCTTAGCCTTGATCGCCTCAGTACCGGGAGCGAGCAGCTTTCTGGGGTCGAAGCCCTTGCCCTTAAGATCCTTGCCCTCTTCGATGTACTTGCGGGTCGCCTCGGCAAATACGAGCTGGCACTCGGTGTTGACGTTGATCTTGGAAACGCCCAGAGAGATCGCCTTCATGATCATTTCATCCGGAATGCCTGTGCCGCCGTGGAGAACGAGGGGCATATCGCCGGTCTTAGCCTGGATCGCGTCGAGGGTCTCAAAAGAGAGTCCCGGCCAGTTCTCGGGATATACGCCGTGGATGTTGCCGATACCGGCAGCCAGCATGGTAACGCCGAGATCAGCGATCATCTTGCACTCTTCGGGATCGGCGCACTCGCCCATACCGACAACGCCGTCTTCCTCGCCGCCGATGGAACCGACCTCTGCCTCGATGGACAGACCCAGCTCGTTGCAGATACCGACCAGTTCCTTGGTCTTTTCAAAGTTCTCTTCGATCGGATAATGAGAGCCGTCGAACATGATGGACGAGAAGCCCGCCTCGATACACTTCTTAGCGCCCTCATAGGAGCCGTGGTCGAGATGGAGCGCGACCGGAACGGTGATGTTCAGCTCTTCGAGCATACCGTTGACCATACCGACAACGGTCTTGTAGCCGCACATATACTTGCCGGCGCCCTCGGATACGCCGAGGATAACAGGGGACTTGAGCTCCTCTGCGGTCAGCAGGATCGCCTTTGTCCACTCAAGGTTATTGATGTTGAACTGACCGACCGCATAATGGCCTGCCTTCGCCTTTGTGAGCATTTCTTTTGCGTTAACTAATGGCATAATAATTCCTCCTAAAAGATATTTTCAAATGACATTATATCCATTCAAGGCTATTATACCATCTATGATCTTTGCGTGCAATATCCAAAGAGAAAATAAAGTTGCTTTTGTCGAGATTATTTTGCTTGCGTATCGCGTATATCTGTATTATAATGAATGTGTATGCGGCTGTCGGCTGCGGGCCATTCCGACGCAGGGATCCCCTGCCGAAAATGCCGTAAATATACAGCAGTCCCTTATGCGGGATTGCCGCGGCTCTTATTGAGCCTGACTATGACAATACCAAGGAGAGAGTATCATGCCTTTTATCAACGCTAAGTTTTCAACCACCGTGACCCCCGATAAGGAATATGAGCTGAAAGCCGCGCTCGGCGAGGCGATCACCCTGCTGGGCAAATCCGAACGCTACCTGATGGTCGAGATCGAGGATAACCGCCGACTCTACTTCGGCGGCGAGAATGACAAGCCGATCGCGTTCTTTGACGTATCGCTGCTGCACTCCGCGCCCCGCGCAGCCTATGAAAAGCTGACCGAACGCCTCTGCGGTATCGCAGAGGAGTATATGGGGATCGACGGCGACCATGTATACGTCAAATTTGAAGAAACCGAAAACTGGGGATATAACAGCTTTATGTTTTAAATGCCTCCCCCTCATCGGGAAGGCAAAGAAAGGAACACTATGAAAAGCTATCGCAAGGAGCTGTGGTTCAATGTGCCGCAGCGCAGAAAGATCATCAACATCACCCGCGACGTCGAGGCTGCGATCCGTGACAGCGGGATCAAAGAGGGGCTTGTCCTCGTCAACGCGATGAACATCACCGCGTCGGTATTCATCAACGACGACGAGCCGGGACTGCATCAGGATTATGAGAAGTGGCTCGAGAAGCTCGCGCCCGAAAAGCCGTACTCGCAATACAACCACAACGGCTTTGAGGATAACGCCGACGCGCATTTGAAGCGTACCGTCATGGGACGCGAGGTCGTCTGTGCGATCACCGACGGTCAGCTGGACTTCGGCACATGGGAGCAGATCTTCTACTATGAGCTGGACGGCAAGCGCCGCAAGCACGCATTGATCAAGATCATCGGAGAATAGAGCGACTTTGTCACAGTGAAGAACAAGGGAGGAAATCATATGAGAATCGTTGTACTTGCCGGAGGAATCTCCTCCGAGCGCGATGTATCGATCCTGTCCGGCGCAAGGGTCGCCGCGGCGTTACGCACCAAGGGACATCAGGTCGTTTGTATCGACCCCTACATGGGCTATGAGGAGCCGCTTGACAGCATCGACAGATTATTTGAAGAAAACTATGATTTTACGGGCGACGCTGCGATCAGCACCGAGGCGCCCGATATCGCCGAGGTCAAAAAACGCCGCAAAAATCAGTCTGACGTTTATTTCGGCGATCATGTACTGGATATCTGCCGCGCGGCGGACATCACCTTTTTAGGGCTGCACGGCGGCGAGGGCGAGGACGGCACCGTTCAGGCGGCGCTGGCGCTGAACGGCATCAAATACACCGGCTCGGATATGCTCGGCGCGGCGATCGCCATGCACAAGGGCGTCACCAAGGGTATTTTTCTCAACTCCAACGTGCCTACCCCGAAGAGCCGTCTGTTCAAGCGCGACTTTACCGGCAGCAGTTATCTGGATGAATGGGATACCTATCCCTGCGTCGTCAAGCCCTGCTCGGCGGGCTCGTCGGTCGGCGTGCAGATCGTCACCGACCGCAACGATCTGGTTGCAGCGATGGCGGCGGCGTTCACCTATGACGACGACGTACTGGTAGAGGAGTACATCCGCGGACGCGAGTTCTCGGTCGGCATCCTCGGCGGCAAAGCACTGCCCGTGATCGAGATCATCCCGAAAGAGGGCTGGTATGATTACAAAAACAAATATCAGCAAGGCGCGACCAAGGAGGTCTGTCCCGCAAAGCTGAACCGCGATATCACCAAGAAGATGCAGCGCGAGGCGGAGCACGCCTATGAGGTGCTGCGTCTGAAGGCATACGGAAGAGTAGACTTTTTGCTCGACAAAGACAACAACTTTTATTGTCTGGAGGCAAACACCCTTCCCGGCATGACGCCGATGTCGCTGCTCCCGCAGGAGGCAAGAGCGGACGGGATCGAATATCCCGAGCTGTGCGAAAAGATCATCGAGCTATCACTGCAAAAAGTCAAAAAGTAACCACAGTGTCATTGCGATGAGCGAAAGCGACGTGGAATGACAGAGAAGAGGCAACCATGAAACCCATCACCCTACAAGAGGTCGCGAATGCGTGCGGCGGCGTGCTGCACGGCGATCCGAATATCAAGATCACATCCATCGTCACCGACAGCCGCAAGGCGACCGACGGATCGCTGTTTGCGGCGATCAAGGGCGAGCGCGTCGACGGTCACCGCTTTATCCCGATGACCGCAGAGCAGGGCGCGGTATGCGCGCTGTGTGAGGACGCGCCGCAGATCGACACGACCTACATACAGGTGGAGTCGACCCTTGTCGCCCTGAAGGGGATCGCTGAATACTACCGCTCGCTGTTCACCATCCCGTTCATCGGGATCACCGGCAGCGTCGGCAAGACCTCGACCAAAGAGCTGATCAGCTCCGTGCTGAGTCAAAAATACAACGTCCACAAAACCTCCGGCAACTTCAATAATGAGCTGGGCGTTCCGCTGACCCTGTTCGGGCTGGAGGAAAACCATGAGGTCGCCGTCATCGAAATGGGCATCTCCGGCTTCGGCGAGATGACCCGCCTTGCCAAAATGGTGCGCCCCGATATCAGCGTCATCACCAATATCGGCTACTGTCACCTCGAAAACCTCGGCGACCGCGACGGTGTTCTGAAAGCCAAGACCGAGATGTTCACCTATCTCAAAGAGAACGGCAGGATCATCCTCTGTCACGACGACGATAAGCTCGCGACAGTGACCGAATATAACGGGATCAAGCCGATTTTTTACGGCACCGATCCGTCGGACGAATTCTATGCCGACAACGTCGAAGAGCGCCTGCTCGACGGCGTGTGCTGCACCCTGCATCACAAGGACGGCTCGATCGACGTCACCATCCCCGCGATGGGTCGCCACTATGTCCTCAACGCACTGTGCGCCATGGCGGTCGGCAAACAGCTGGATCTGACGGATGACGAGATCAAAAAAGGGATCGAGAGCTTTGTCAACGTCGGCTCGCGCAGCCGTGTCTGTCAGCTGCGCGGTATGACGGTCATCGACGACTGCTACAATGCCAACCCCACCTCGACCAAGGCGGGACTGACCACCCTCGCAAAATTCAGCGGCAGGACAGTCGCGCTGCTCGGCGATATGAAGGAGCTGGGCAGGGATGAACTGGCGCTTCACAAAGAGGTCGGCGCCTTTGCAAAACAAAAGGGCGTCGATATGCTGATCGCTGTCGGCGAGCTGAGCAAGGCGACTGCCGAGGGCTTCGGCGACGGCGCGGTGTATTTTGCGACCGTCGAGAAATGTATCGCCGCGCTTGACAGCATCCTGTGCGCGGGCGACACGGTACTCATCAAAGCCAGCCACAGTATGCATTTTGAGAAAATCGTAGAATCATTGAAAGAGGATTAGCCTCCCTTTCCCAAGGGAGGTGGATTTTGCGGATTGATTCGCAAAAGACGGAGGGTTGCAACCCCCAGTCAGCGTGACACAAGTGTCCGCCGACAGCCCCTTAGGCAAGGGGGCCTTTTAAGAGGAGGAAATGTATGAAATTCATCTCTTGGAACGTCAACGGTCTGCGCGCCGTTGTCGGCAAAGGGTTTGCCGATATCTTCAACAAACTGGACGCGGATTTCTTCTGCTTACAGGAAACGAAATTGCAGGAGGGTCAGATCGACCTTGCCTTCGACGGATACGAAAGCTACTGGAACTATGCTGAGAAAAAGGGCTACTCCGGCACCGCGATCTTTACAAAGCATACGCCGCTGTCTGTCAGCTACGGGATCGGCATGGAGGAGCATGACCGTGAGGGGCGCGTGATCACCCTTGAATACGAGAGCTTTTACCTCGTCACGGTCTATACCCCCAACTCGCAGGACGGCTTGAAGCGTCTGGATTACCGGATGCAGTGGGAGGATGATTTCCTCGCCTACATCAAAGGGCTTGACGAAAAGAAGCCGGTCATCTACTGCGGCGACCTCAACGTCGCGCATCAGGAGATCGACCTCAAAAATCCCAAGACGAACCGCAAGAACGCCGGCTTTACCGATGAGGAACGCGCAAAGATGACGACCGTCCTCAGCTCCGGCTTTACCGATACATGGCGCAGCCTCAATCCCGACGTCGAGGGCGTGTACTCCTGGTGGAGCTACCGCTTCAACGCCCGCAAGAACAACGCGGGATGGCGCATCGACTACTTTATTGTTTCCGACCGTATTGTTGATCAAATAACGGACGCCAAGATCCACACCGAGATCTTCGGCTCCGATCACTGCCCGGTTGAATTGGATATTGATATATAAACCAAAGCACAGCGCATAAACGCTGTGCTTTTTCCTTGTAACTCTTTTGCCATATTCATTACGATGCTGTCGCATTGATTGACATTCGGTCAGATGTTCGGTATCATCATACTCGGCAAGGAGCCATCCACATATACGGTAGGCGGTTAGCCCTCTGTTGACTTCGGTTATTTCAGAGGGACTGTGACCCTCTGTTTACATATACCCCCGCAGGGAATCTTCTACAGAGGGTGATAGCATGGAAATGTATTTCATTTTTGCGCTGATACTCTTATATTCCATTGGATTTATTTTGAGTATAAAAAAGTAACCGCCCTCAGCCAAAGGTAACGGTTACTTTTAAAACGATACCGGGCTAACCGTCTATCGGATAGCTCCTTGTTCACTTATATTATAGCAGATGTACAGGGTTTGTCAAGTCCTCCATGCGAGGGCTTTTTCTATTGGATACCGTACATCCGGCGGGCGTTTTCGGCGGTGATATCCAGCAGCTCCTGCGGATCCATGCCGCGGATCTCGGCGATCTTTTGTGCCGTATGGGCGATGTTGCGGCTGTCGTTGCGCTTGCCCCGATTCGGCACGGGGCTGAGATACGGCGCGTCGGTCTCCAGCAGCAATCGGTCGATCGGTACCGCCGCGGCGACCTCGACCGGCACGCGGGCGTTCTTGAACGTCACCGTTCCGCCGAGCGAGATATACATCCCGAGCTTCATGACCTCTTTGAGCATTTCGACCGAGCCTGAGAAGCAGTGCATCAACCCTTTCGGACGGTACTTTCTGAGCAGTTCCATGGTATCGCCGTGCGCCTCACGGTCGTGGATGACTACCGGCGCGTCCAGCTCCTTCGCAAGCCGTAACTG